>JBFGZE010000032.1:0-30786 GCA_041586955.1 Bacteriovoracaceae bacterium | reverse complement strand
TGATGTTTAATTTTGGCCCCAGTGAGTTCAAGATTACCCCTAATTTTATTGAGGATGATTACTCATTTAATTATCGTAAGGCATTGTATTTGAGTCAAGGACTAAATAAAAACCGTATTATTATCAAAAGGTTAAGGCAATTGTATTGATTGTATGGTTTTACAATATGCCAGTAATTTCTGTATTTATGCCAAAATATTGTGGCTAGGGGATTGGCAATACCTAGGAAACATCACTTAACACCAGAGTCTAAGACTAAAGTTGGTACCGTTTTAATTTTCATAAAAAATGACCTTGTCGCGGAAAAGTACTTAAAATTCTTAATGAATATTAAATTAAACCGCCTTGGCGAGGTACATTTTTTCCCGGTAAAAAATTAATTCTACGAATGATCCTTTTTATCCTTAGAACTACATGAGCAAGAGATCCCCTTATTTGAATTTTTATTCAAAAAAGTTTCCTCGTGATCTGAAAGAAAACTGACTGCTTCACCCATAAGGCCTAGACCTAAGAGTACAAAAGTTATGATGGGAATTAAATTCCCTGTAATAAATCCCATACGACCTCCTTGTTCTCTAAAGATAGGGTCAGATTGTGGGATGACAAGGGGGGGAAGCGAAAAAAGGTTTTTTTTGGGGAGGTGTGTCAGTAATCGATTTTATTTAACTTTTGAGGGGATTGGCCGACAAGCTATTTATGGACCCCTTAAATGACTTTGAATTTGAGCATTATGAAAAATACTTTGGCACTATTCGTGAGGTTATTAAAATCATTGAGCAGTGCCCGAAATGTGGCTCCGCTTTGGCGTTTGGCCATAATGCCGATAAGTCCCATCTGATCACCCAGGAAACGGCCACTTGCGGCAATTGTGATTTTGGCCAGCGTAAGCTTATTTATAACCTAAATTAGATCCCTTCTAATAGACGATCCCCATCCGTTTTAGTAAAAATAAGTCTTTAGGAAACTACTCTTTTCCGTTGTGTAGGGAAGTGGGTAAAACAATATTGGAAATCAACCTTTGGGTGGAGTGAAGTTATGGCGTATCAGGCCTTAGAGATTGAAAAAAAATGGCAGAAGTTTTGGACAGAAAACGGGACTTACAAAGTTGAAGTTGATACTTCTAGGCCTAAATTCTATATCCTCGACATGTTTCCCTATCCCTCTGGTGCTGGTCTGCATGTCGGGCACCCCCTCGGCTATATCGCCTCAGATATTTATGCCCGTTATAAACGACTTTTTGGTTTTAATGTTCTTCACCCAATGGGTTACGATGCTTTTGGTCTGCCTGCTGAACAATACGCTATTCAAACTGGACAGCACCCAGCTATCACGACAAAAAATAATATCGCACGTTACCGTGAGCAATTAGATAAAATCGGATTTAGTTTTGATTGGACGCGTGAAGTCCGTACTTGTGAACCTGATTATTATAAGTGGACTCAATGGGCCTTCATTCAAATGTTTAATCATTTCTATGATAAAAAGACCGATAAAGCGCTCCCCATCGAAGGTCTTATTTCCCATTTTTCCACCAAGGGAAGTGTGGATGTCCAGGCCGCGACAGACTTTGAGGGAGACTTTTCTAGCGAACAATGGCAGGCGATGAGCGAGCTTGAACGGGAGGATATTCTCCAACAATTTCGTCTTGCTTATAGGGCGGATATTACTGTTAATTGGTGCCCGGCCCTTGGAACAGTTCTCGCCAATGATGAAGTCAAAGAGGGGCTTTCTGTGCGCGGTGGACACCCGGTTGAACAAAAGATGATGAAGCAATGGTGCCTACGTGTATCCGCTTATACCGAGCGCCTCTTAAAAGGTCTTGATAACCTCAATTGGTCCGATTCCCTTAAGGAAATGCAGCGCAATTGGATTGGTCGCTCTGAAGGGGCAGAAGTACAATTTGACGTCAAGGGATCAAATGAATCCTTTGAGATTTTTACCACCAGGCCAGACACGATATTTGGTGTAACTTTTATGGTATTAGCGCCAGAAAGTGATTATGTCTCTAAAGTGACAACCACAGAGCAAAAGGCCGCGGTTGAGCAATATTTAAATGAGGTTTCTAAAAGAAGTGAACGCGAGCGTCTGGCCGATGTAAAAAAGGTCACTGGAGTTTTCACTGGTAGTTATTGTATTCATCCTTTTTCAGGTAAAGAAATTCCTATTTGGATCGGGGATTATGTTCTGGGTGGTTATGGCACTGGGGCAATTATGGCGGTTCCCGCTCATGACTCTCGTGATTACGCTTTTGCGAAGCATTTTGATTTACCCATTGTTCAAGTTGTCGAGGGTGGTGATATTTCAAAAGAGTCATTTGATGCTAAAGATGGCATCATGATGAATTCCGATCTTCTCGACGGCCTATCGGTTAAAGATGCCATTGCTAAGATGCTTGAAACGGTGAAAAGCAAAAACCTTGGTCGTCATAAAGTAAATTTCCGTTTACGAGATGCTACTTTTTCGCGCCAACGTTATTGGGGTGAACCTTTCCCTATCTATTATAAGGATGGTATTGCCGTGCCTTTAAAAGAAGAGGAATTGCCCTTGGAATTACCCGAAGTCGATGCTTTCTTACCGACGGAGGATGGTGATCCTCCCCTTGGACGCGCTAAAAATTGGCATAATCGAGATGGCCTGCCTTTTGAGTTGTCGACTATGCCCGGCTTTGCTGGAAGTTCTGCTTATTATCTACGCTATATGGATCCCCGTAATGATAAAGCGTTAGTTTCTAAAGAGGCCAATGAGTATTGGCAAGATGTTGACCTCTACGTGGGCGGTGCCGAACACGCGACAGGGCATCTTATCTATTCTCGTTTTTGGAATATGTTCCTTTTCGATACAGGTTTTGTCTGTAAGGAAGAGCCTTTCAAAAAACTGATTAATCAAGGGATGATTCAAGGTCGTTCTAATTTTGTTTATCGTGTGAAAAATAGCAATCAATTTGTGTCGTTGGGACTTAAAGATCAATACGATGTACAAGAGATTCATGTGGACGTTAATATTGTCTCTAATGACTTTCTCGATATTGAGGCCTTTAAAGCGTGGCGTCCAGACTTTAAGGACGCCGAGTTTATCTTTGAAGAGGTCGAGGAAGAGGGGAAGTCTATTCAAAAGTATCGTTGTGGTTATGCGGTCGAGAAAATGAGTAAATCCCTTTATAACGTTGTTAACCCTGATTTGATTGTGGGTAAGTATGGAGCCGATACACTTCGTCTTTATGAAATGTTTCTTGGTCCTCTTGAGCAATCAAAACCTTGGAATACCAATGGGATTGAGGGGGTTTATCGTTTTCTTATTAAATTATGGCGCCTTTTCCAAGATGCTAATGATGAATGGATAATGATCGATGATGAAGCGACGAAAGAAGAGCTTAAGGTTCTTCATACCTGTATTAAAAAGGTAAAAGAAGATATGGAGAATTTCTCCTTTAATACATCGGTTTCTGCCTTCATGATCTGCGTGAATGACTTATCAAAACTGAAATGCCATAAGAAATCTATTCTTGGACCTCTTGTGGTTTTATTATCGCCTTTTGCGCCTCATATTTGCGAAGAACTCTATCAGCGATTGGGGTATCAGGGGAGTGTCTCAGATGCGACTTACCCTGAGCTCAATGAGTCCTATTTGGTAGAAAGCTCTCATACTTATCCCATTTCCTTTAATGGTAAAACACGGTTTACGATGGATCTTGATATCAATGCGAGCAAAGATGATATTGAGAAAGTTGTTCTGTCCGATGAGAGAGTGCAAAAGCAGATTGAAGGAAAGACTATTAAAAAGTTGATTATTATTCCGAAAAAAATTGTCAATATTGTTTGTTAAATTAGAATTTCACCTTTGGGACAAAACTGGGCCAAAGGTGAAAGCTTAAAATTATTTTAAATTGAGAGAGTATATTGTGAGCGTAGAGTATGGCAGACATGGCCTGGATGGTGCTCAAAGTATTTTTGATGATATTCTTCTGCTCGAAAAAACTCTTTAGACATAGAGACTTCCGTCACAATGGGGTCATTAAAATACCCGCCATTGGTCAGCTCAAGAATAAATGCCCGGGCAGTCTCTTCTTGTTCTGTGTTTTCACAAAAAATCGCCGAACGATATTGGGTGCCCTGGTCTGCGCCTTGCCGATTTTTAGTTGTCGGGTCATGGCAACGGAAAAAAACATCTAATAATTCCCGGTATGAAATAATGAGAGGGTTGTACTCTACTTGAACAACTTCAGCATGGCCGGTATCTCCATTACAAACATCACGATAGCTGGGATTGTCCGTGAGACCGCCCATATAGCCAACGGCCGTTTCCATGACACCTTCTTGGCCGCCAAGAATATGCTCCACACCCCAAAAACATCCTGCTGCAAAAGTTGCTTTTTCCATAAATTTTTCTCCTGTTTTTAAAAGGTTATCACTATGTATTGAAAAAAAAAGGGGGTAAGTATGACTACACTTTAGTCGGGTATGTAATTTCTATTGAAGGCCACCTTGGTGAGAGGGAGGGTTGATAAAGTAGAAGCATGAAAAATTCGATAACTTTTTGGGTTTTACTTTGCTCCCTTTTTCCTTTAATGGCGATGGCCTCTGCTGATAGTAATTTTTCGATTAAATTTCATCACCAGGATAGTTATCCTTTTTTTAAAGCGCATGCCAACAAAATTCAGAGGGCCGGTGAAGATTCCCTGGATCAAGACCTAGTGAACCAAATTTATACCCGCGTGCTTTGCTTGGGTACTGTTCGGCAGCAAATTGTGAATCGGCTGCAAGTGGATGAAAAATTCAAGAAAAACATCAATCGGCTCATCGAATTGGGGGATAGCGCTACTATTATTGGTAAGGGTTATATTAATTTAGAACAAAATAAAAATGATTATAATGCCTTTAAAGTGCAATTAGTGTATCAATCAAACGTCACGAATAAAGTTTTTTTTCATGAGCTGATAAACCATATTCAATGTGACTATTTTCCAGGCGAGCAAGGGTTTTATTATGATCGAGAGCGAATGGGAATCTCTTATGATCACACTTTAGGTAAGGACTACCGGAATTCATTTTTACAAAAGATTCATTTTGGCCTGCGTAAATTAAAAAGTCTTTATTTTGGGCATGGTGAAAAGGCATTTTTTTACCCAATAGGAAATCATCAGATTTATTTGAATGGCAATGAGATCGTTATTGACCGCTTTGACGGAGATATGTTGAATGACCGTTTAGAGTTAATTGATAAACAAGTTTTAGATATCGCCTTTTATTAGGGATTCCTAGTGTTTTGCACTCCACACTTCCTTAATTTTATCGCAGATGTTTTTAATATTCGCTGGCTTGAGAATAGTGTCTGTAACGCCTATGGCCTTGAGCTGCGCTTCGGTTTGGATGTCGAGAAAGCCAGTTATAATAATGACAGGGATATCCTCTCGTAACTTCAAAATCTCAGCACTTAATTCGATACCATTCATATAAGGCATATTCTTGTCAGTAATGACCATATCGAAATTGTGAGGGCCCTTCGTGTAGATCTCAAGTGCCTTTGAAGCGTCACAAACCTCTGTGACAATCATGCCGAAGCGCTCAAGCCCTTCTTTGGTGAGGCGTGCAGATAATTCTTCATCGTCGATTAGAAGGATTCTAAGACCCTCAAAGCTTGGATCTTCTTGGTTTTTATTTGCCATAATGGAGTTTCCCCATTTTTATGACTTTCCGAGGGCAAAAGTCGTAAGAATACTATTCTATATAATTACTGATTAAACTATAATAAAAATTTATTTACATATTTGGCAATTAGTTTTTTCCAAAATATCCTATTTTAAGAAAAACATAGAGTCTTAAATTTTTTATTTTTGAAAAGCTATAGAAAATGGTTTATTTTGAAATCTGTCGTTTTAAGGCCTTAGAACCCCTGGTTCGTGATTTTGGAGTTTCTTTTATGCTAGATGTTAAATTTATTAGAGAAAATACTGACCAGGTGAAGAAGGCATGTGAACTCAAGGCAATTAAGTTCGATATTGACGCTCTTTTGGAATTAGACCGCCAGGTTACGGCCATGAAAACTGAAATTCAGGAGCTCCAGGCCAAAAGAAATGCCCACTCTAAGAAAATTCCCGGGGCCACGGCCGACGAGAGACCCGCTTTAATTGAAGAGGGGCGTGCTATTGGAGCATCAATAGATGAGAAAAGGCCCGCTTTAGATGAGGCCGAGCAAAAACTGAAACACCAATTATTACTGGTCCCCAATATTCCTGCAGCTGATGCACCTATAGGTTCAGATGAAAGTGGCAATATTGAAGTGAAGAAGTGGGGTGAGTTACCGCAATTTGATTTTGAACCAAGAGACCATGTTGATCTCTTAGAGTTAAATGGTTGGGCCGAGTTTGAGAAAATAGGTGAGATTTGTGGAAGCCGCAGCTATTCACTTCGCAATGAAATGGTACTTTTAGAAATGGCCCTTCACCGTATGGCCATGGATAAATTGATGGCAAAGGGCTTTACATTAGTCTCAACACCCTCGCTTTCTCGGGAAAGCGCACTTGTCGGAACGGGCCACTTCCCTTCCGGGCGTGACCAAGTTTATTTCTTACCAGAAGACGATTTATATTTATCTGGTACCGCTGAAGTACAATTAAATTCTCTTCACTCTAAAGAAATTTTAAGTGAAGCTGATCTTCCTATCCTTTATGCAGGATTTTCACCTTGTTTTAGAAGAGAGGCGGGGAGTTATGGACGTGATGTGAGAGGTCTTATCCGGGTTCACCAATTTTTAAAAACTGAGCAATTTGTGATTTGCAAGAATGATCCCGAAGAGTCTGCTAAATGGCATAAGGCCTTAATGGAAACAAGTGAAGAAATTGTCCAAGAACTAGAGTTACCTTATCGAGTGGTTGAATGCTGTACCGGTGATATGGGGACTGGAAAAGTGAAGATGTACGATGTGGAGTCCTGGGTTCCGTCAGAGAGTAAATATAGGGAAACTCATTCTTGTTCCTCACTTTATGATTGGCAAGCGCGTCGGACAAATACTCGCTATAGAGACGCGGATGGTAAAGTTCAGTTTTGCCATACCCTTAATAATACGGCCGTGGCGACACCAAGAATTCTCGTTTGCTTCTTGGAAAACCATCAATTAGCTGACGGCTCAGTCAAGATCCCCGAAAAATTAAGGCCTTATATGGGTGGCCGAGAAGTGATTTCCGGTAAAAAATAACTTGCTATTAAATAAACGGATAATAGGAAAGAAAAACTAGCCTAAGCCTAGGCCAATTCTATTTTCCCTTCAAAAAATCCTTGGGACTGCTGCATATAATGCTTATTGCCAACTATTATGGCAGCATTGAGTCTTTATTTTGAATTTTGAACCGCGTACATTCTATCTGTGCTAGACTTATCCTCCAGGTCTATAGGTCAATGTGATACTTTTTGCAAATAATAAGGGCTTTTTATATTTGTGGCGCGCTGCGCGAGTCGATCTAACATATTTCTAACAATATTACTCTAGTCACAGAAATGTTCAGTAAATATAGTCATTCTCAATGACATACTTATTTAGGAGAGAAAGCATGCCCAAATTAATTATTTTAATGGCAAGTATTACGCTGACACTACCTCTATTCTTTACAACAGCTGAAGCTAAACTTAGAGGTAAAGTTAGGATTGATGGTTCTAGCACCGTTTTTCCCATTACTGAGGCCGTCGCTGAAGAGTTTAGAAACAAAGCTCCAAGAGTTCGAGTCAATATTGGGGTCTCAGGTACCGGTGGTGGTTTCAAAAAATTTATAAAAAATGAAATTGATATTAACAATGCCTCGAGAAGAATAAAAGATAAAGAAAAGCAAATGGCATCTGAGGCCGGTATTAAGTATATGGAAATTCCTATTGCTTTTGATGGCATTACTGTCGTTATAAATCCCAAAAACACTTGGGCAACACAAATGACAAAAGAACAATTAACACAGCTTTGGCAAACAGGATCTAAAGTCAAAACTTGGAAAGATTTAAACGAAAAATGGCCAAATAGGGCAATTAAGCTATATGGGCCTGGTACCGATTCGGGAACTTTTGATTACTTTACAAAAGTAATCAATGGAAAGAGTGGTAAATCAAGGGCCAATTATTCAAAAAGTGAAGATGATAATGTCCTAGTGACTGGTGTTGCTGGTGATATAGATGCTCTTGGTTATTTTGGTTATGCATATTATGCCGAGAATAAAAATAGTCTTAAGGCGGTTAGTATTGACGGTGTTGCCCCTACGGAGAAAACAATTCAATCTGGTACCTATACACCTCTTGCACGTCAAATTTTTATTTACGTCAATACAAACTCTTTAAAAAGAGAAGAAATGAAAACTTTCGTAGAGTTTTATTTAAGCAATGCTGCGAATCTAGTCAAAGACGTCGGCTATGTTCCCCTTACTAAAGATCAATACAATAAATACCTTAAAGAATTATGATCGATCGTAAAACGAGAGTCACTATTATTGGCATAAGTATTAAGCTCGTATTTGGAGTTTGTGCATTCTTGGGTATTTTAACAACAATTGGAATTATCTTTGTATTAGGTAATGAAGGCTTCCAGTTTTTTCGTCAGGTACCTATTTGGGACTTTCTAACGGGTACAGAATGGACACCACTACTTGAACCCAAGTCTTTTGGTGTCCTTCCGCTTGTTGTTGGGACATTGCAAGTAACAATTGGTGCTGGAATTATTGCAATGCCGCTTGGCCTTTTATGTGCAGTATATCTTTCTGTTTATGCTGGGAAAAAGAGAAGAAATACGTTAAAGCCAATTTTAGAGGTTCTGTCTGGAATACCTACAATTGTCTATGGGTTTTTCGCACTGACTTTTATTACGCCTATTTTGCAAAAAATTATTCCAAATACGGAAATATTTAATGCCGCAAGTGGTGCCATAGTCGTGGCCATTATGATTCTTCCGATGATCGCTTCTTTATGTGATGATGCCTTTAGGGCCATTCCACGCTCGGTAAAAGACGGTGCCTTCGCAATAGGGGCTACGACCAATGAGGTTGTCATGGGAATTATGATTCCTTATTCTCTATCAAGAATTTTAGCGGCATTTATTTTGGCACTCTCTCGAGCTATTGGTGAGACTATGGCGGTGACTTTGGCATCTGGATCAAATCCACAACTTACACTAAGTCCTCTAAAAAGTATTCAAACGATGACAGCATACATTGTTCAAGTGAGCCTTGGTGATACGCAGGCAGGAGGCATTGAGTATTTAACTTGTTTCGCTGTTGGGCTCTTGCTGTTTGTGATGACGTTTATGATGAATTTACTTGGCCAAATAATTCTCACAAAATTTAGGGTTAAAAGTTTATGATTTCACCAACAAGAATACGTAAAGAAAAAGCTTTCAAGTTCATCGCAACCGTGGCGACTTGGACATCAGTTTTAATTTTAATTGTCTTATTGACTCATATTTTAAGTGAGGGGTGGCGTTGGCTCGATTGGCAATTTATGGATTCATTTCCTTCACGCTTTCCTGAAAAGGCCGGATTAAAGGCCGGTATTTTTGGAAGTATTTGGCTTATGGCCCTCACTGCAAGTATCTCAATACCAATTGGAGTATTTGCAGGATTATTTCTTGAGGAATACGGTATAAAAGGAATCATTGGAAAAATCATTGAAGTTAATATGGCAAATCTGGCAGGCGTCCCATCTATAGTGTATGGACTGCTTGGTCTTACAGTATTTGTAAGATATTTCGGTTTTGATAGAAGCCTTCTTTCAGGAGCTTTAACGCTCAGTCTTCTCATTATGCCTGTTATCGTTGTGGCGACAAGAGAGTCTATTCGAGCGGTTCCAAATTCGATTAGATTTGGGGCCTATGCAATGGGTGCAAGAAAGCATCATGTTGTTTTTGGTCAAGTTCTACCGGTAGCGCTTCCTGGAATAATGACTGGGGTTATTCTCGCTTTATCACGAGCTATTGGGGAGACAGCTCCTCTTATTATTGTAGGGGCGGTAAGTTATATATCTTTTATTCCAGAAGGAATAATGGATGAGTTTACAGTTATGCCCCTTCAAATTTACAATTGGGCCGGTCGGCCTCAAGCTGACTTTCATCAACTGGCGGCTGCGGGAATTATTGTTTTGGTATCAGTTATGCTTGTCATGAACTTCGTAGCGGTTTTAATTAGACACAAAATGCAAAAAAGGTATAGATTTTGAATATAGAAACGGTATTATCAGCAAAAAATGTCAATATTTGGTATGGTGAAAAACATGCTATTCGAAATATCAGTTTAGATATTTATAAAAATCATGTCACTGCTATCATCGGCCCTTCTGGCTGTGGGAAAAGTACTCTTTTAAGATCATTTAATCGAATGAATGATTTTGTCGAAACATTAAAGCAAAAAGGTGGCATTTTTTTTGAAGGGAATAATCTACTTGAGGCAGATCCTATAGAGGTTAGAACCAGGATCGGTATGGTTTTCCAAAGGCCAAATCCTTTTCCAAAGTCAATTTTTAACAATATCACCTGGGGACCAAAAATTCATGGTTATACTGGTGATTTGGAGCAGCTTGTAGAGGAATCTTTGAAAGGGGCAGCTCTTTGGGATGAAGTAAAGGATAGACTAAATGATTCTGCTCTTGAGTTATCAGGAGGCCAACAGCAAAGGCTATGTATTGCGAGAACTATTGCAATGAAACCCGAAATTATTTTGATGGATGAGCCATGTTCTGCGCTAGACCCTAAGTCAACGATTAGAGTTGAAGATTTGATTACCGATCTTAAGAAGGACTATACCATAATAATTGTGACTCACAATATGCAACAGGCATCAAGGGTAAGTGATTACACGGCATTTTTTTATGAAGGAAAAATGGTGGAGTTTGGTCAGACTGATAAAATATTCACTGCGCCTAAAGAGAAAAAAACTGAGGATTATATAACAGGACGATTTGGGTAAATTGGAGAGGAATATGTCAAAACATCTTGAAGTTGAAATGAATAATTTAAAAAAGAAGCTATCAACGATGACTAGCATACTTGAAGATATGGTAAAAAAATCAGTTCGTTCTGTTGAGAACGAAGACAAGGTCCTGGCAAAAGAAGTTATTCGAATGGATGAAATAATTGATCAAAAAGAAGTTGAAATAGAGGAAGATTGTCTAAAGATTTTAGCATTATATCAACCAGTCGCGATCGATCTTAGAATGATTATCGGTATTATGAAAATGAATAATGACCTTGAACGTATTGGTGACTTGGCGGTAAACATTGCAGAGAGAGCTTACGGCCTCTGTCAAATGCCGAGCATTGATAAACCATTTTGTTTTCAGAGTATGGAAAAAAAGACTTACTCTATGTTTATTCGTGCCATTGATTCATTGATTAATATGGATAAAAAGCTTGCAAAACAAGTCTGTGTAGATGATCAGGAAGTAGATGATATAAATAAGGATATGTACAAATTATTTTTCGAGAGAGCGAAAAAAAATCCGGAAAATATTGAACCCTTAATTCAATATTTATCAATATCTCGGCATTTAGAAAGAATTGCAGATTATTCAACAAATATAGCCGAAGATGTCATTTATATGATTGAAGGAACAATTGTTCGCCATGATCCAGAATTGGGAGGTTTTAGAAGTTAATTTGATGATTTATGTAGGTATTTGTCTAATTCGCCTTAAGCAGCTACGATACCGGAGCGTTTTAGGCCCTTCACATCAGATTTTTCCTTTTTTAAATTATTAACTTCTGTGTAATTAAAAGTACTTCTTATGGCCCCACTGTTTCTTTTCATTTACCAATTATCAAGTAGTTTGATAATTTAGTCCAGGGCCACCAACTCAAGTAATTCGCCCTCAGCACCGACAAGAGACTGAGGAGGAATAAAACATGGGCCAACAAGTCTCTAGCTGCAAAAAGGCTTCTTTTTGGCAGTGGAAAGACATTCCCTGGGCATTGACTCTAGTGGCCCAATTGGGATTCGTGCTTATTTTTGCACACGATATCTATTCCTTAACTCAGTTAAGAACTCAATTTGATCACTTTCAATCAAATTCACATTCTGCTTATAAGCTACTTTTAGAAGGTAACGGTCTTCGAACAAAAAAGTTTTATTCGGATGTCGCTCTAATTGAAAAGAATCTTGCTTTGATCAAAAACTCGAGTCAGGGCCTGATTGCTTTCAGTTCCATCTGGCAGGATAATTTATTTTTTAAAAATCGAAATTATCTCGAAACATTAGGGCATTTATCGAACCAATTTAAGGCATTGTCGGCCAACCCCAATTATAATGTGAATCGACAAACGAAATTACTTAATTTTATTCCGGACTCCCTTAATGATCTTGATGCAAGCATTACACATTTGCGACGGCAGACTTTTTTTATGGTTCGAAAGTCTTGTCTTGCTCTAGCAGGATTGACAATAACATTATTTTTGGAATGTTGTTTTATTTTATGCTTCTTATTGAGACCTCGGTTTCGAAAGTTGGGTGAAGATCTTGACCAAGAATTAAATCGCAAAGAATATTATAAAAACCAATTAGATCTTATTCATACTGACGCTCATATTGGTTTGTGGGAAATTAAGGTGGAAAGTAAAGAAATCTATTGGTCCCCCTATGTCTATCAATTATTTGAAATTGAGAAAGAAAAACAAATTGATCTCAACTTTATTTATAAGATGCTTTTTTCCCAAAGTCGAAAGGAGTTAAAAACTGCCTTAAGTCAATCTGTGAAGGATGGCGTTGGTATTGATATTCAATTACATATTAAGACCGATAGTTCTCGTCATAAATGGATTCGTTTTTCTGGTTCTTACGATGAAGATCGCAAAACTATTTCAGGGAAAATTAGCAATATAACCCTTTATAAGTCGGCGCAGGATCGTTTTCATAAATTATTTGAATCATCTAATGAGGCCTGTATGATTATTTTCGATGGAAAAATTCATAATATTAATAAGAAGGGTGTTGATCTCCTGAAGGCCGGAAGTAAGGGCCAAGTAGCGGGATTAGATATTAGTATTTTTACACCTAAGCAGCAATTAGATGGGCAAACTTCCGGGGAGAAATTAAAAACCATCCTCAAAAAAGTTCAAGTAGAGGGGGAATATAAAACAGAATGGTTATTGAAATGTCTCGATAGCACTGAAATTATTGTTAATATTAATCTTCATACAATTGAACTCTATGGTAAATATGCCATTTTATTAACTTGCACTGATTATTCTGAAAAAGCAGAAATTTCTAATCAATTGGCAACAGCGCAAATGGCGCAGAAATTGTCCAATCGTTTACGCATGGAATTCTTCTCTACCATTCATAATTATTTGAATAAATCATTCGAGGGGATGGCCGGCAAATTTATTAACCGAGATACTAATCGATTAGAAACAGAAGATTTTGAAAATGATTTCCAAAAAGTAAAGAAAGAGCTTATTGATATCAACCAAAAATATTTGAAAAAATCTAGTTTATTAATTAATGAGAATTACCCATTTAATATAGCAGACCATCTACAGACTTTAATCAACGACTTTCGAACTCTTTGTCAATGCAAGGGGATCAAGTTTCTAGTTGAAGAGCCTCATTACGATAACATTAGTTTATGGGGTGATATCGGAAAAATTATTTATTGTCTCGACCGTATTCTGCAAATTTCACTTGAGAGACAAGGTGTTGCAACAATAAATCTTATTATTAAAGCAGAGGGCATGATACGAGGGCGTAAAAAATTTGTCTTCTTTGTGAAAGATGATTCTGCACTTTCAAGTACAGAATCTCAAAAATTAATAAGTATTCTTGACTACCATTTACTGACTGATGATTCAAAATTAACAAAGGCGGAGCAATTATTATTAGAATCAAAATCCCTGATAGAGTCGATGCAAGGAGAGTTGGGAATTAAGTCTATTCCCCGTACAGGAACTGTCAGCTTTTTTAGTATCGGACTTGGAAAGTATCGCGAATTACAGGTACTTGGTGATAATCAAGGGCGAATTTCTGCTCCGACCTCGTTTGCTCCGGGCAATTTTAAAAGAAGTGAAAATTATAAAAAAAGTTTGGAATTATTATTTCATGAATTTCGAGGCCAGGAAGTGGCGCTTTATCATGTTATAGATGAGTTTATCCGCTTTTGCCCACAAGTGTTGAAAGATATTCGCTTGGCAGTATTAAAGGAAGATGCCAATCGTTTACTAGAATTAAGTTATGGCCTTTATGGTGTACTCGCTAACTTTTTTGTCGATGATCTTTTGGATTTAGCGATCTCGCTGCAGAAAATGGCCGAATTTGGTAATTTTTCTCATGCCTATATTACCCTTGAAGAACTAGAGAAGGGTGTGCAGGTTCTTTTAAGAAGCCTTCAGGGACATAATCGAGAGTCCTCTGTGGCATAACCTGTAAGTGTTAAACCTTTCTGGGGGCGAAGAGCTCCTTTATTTGTTAAAAATTGAAACTCTAATGTTTGGCGACTTTTAAGGTTTGGGCCTCGATAGATTTCAAAGTGAAGATGGGGCCCATCACACTGACCAGTGCAGCCGGAAAGTCCTATTAGCTGATTGCGTTTAACAAGATCTCCTTTTTTCACCAAGACGCCTAAATATTGCAAATGAGCGTAAAGTCCATGACTGCCATCCTTATGTTCAATAATAATAATATTGGCAAACGGACGGAATCGCGGAGAGGGCCCGCCCAGTTTAAAATCCTCTTTTATCGCCAATACTTTTCCTCCGCGGGCGGCGTAGATAAAGCTACCTTCAGGTAAATCGATGTCAACACCATAGGCCAATCTTTGTTTGTGGCTGTGTGCACCATTAAATCCCTGGATGATGCGTCCCTCCTGAAGTGGGTGTAAGGGAGGAGCATAAAGGCAATTAGCATATAATTGTGATATAAAGGAAAGAATGAAAGTAATAGCAGATCGTATCATAATGAATCTAATTTTGACGGGATTTAAATGCTTTATTATAATTGAATAAATTTTAGTGAGGATTATAGGAATTGGACAAGAAAAAAAGAAAAAATAAAAAATGGTACCAAAAGCGAAAGTTGGACCATAAAAATCAGGCATCGCCAGGTGAGCGCAAGGAAGCTCGCAAGATGGGCCGATTACAAATTTATTTGGTCTTTGCGATGATCATTATCACTACCATTTTTCTCGTTATTCAAGCATCTTAGATCAGCTCAGCTGGAGATATTGATTGTTAAGCACTAGCATTGACTTCTTTTTTGATTTTTTGTCACCTTTTTCTTATTTGGCCTTTAAGGCCTTAGAGCAGGAGAATTTTTGGCAAGAGCATGGCGTGACCTTTCGTTTCCGCCCGGTGCCAATGGCGAAAGTGATTAAACGCTATCCAACGATGGGCCCCGCGGAAATTCCTCCTAAAAGACTTTATCTTTTTAAATCTTGTTTAAGAAATGCCCATCGTTTGGGAATCCCTTTTGGTGTCCCCCCAAAGTTGCCTTTTAATTCTCTGCAGGCCTTGCGCCTGGCCTTACCTATAGTTAGCGGTGAGTACCAACTGCGAGTGATAAGCACCTTTTTTGACCAGGCCTGGGCGCATGAGAAAGATTTAGAAAACCCTGACTTTCTTTTTCAAGTGATACAAGATTTAGGGTTGGATGCCGACACTATATTTACCGCCTCAGATGAAAAAGAGGCACGTAAAGCAATTAAAATTAATATTAAAGACGCAGTGGGCTTTGATTTATTTGGAGTCCCTAGTTTCGTTGTTTTTAAAAATGAAAAGTCCGCAGAAACTTTCTGGGGCCAAGATAGCATTATAGATTTAAAAAATTATATTGAGGGAAGAGACAGCATTGAACCTCAATTAATACATAAATTTCAAACTAAATTTACGGGCAATCAAGGAGCTCAAGTATGAAAATTGCAAACGATTGTGTAGTGGGTATTCACTATTCTTTAAAAAGTCCCAAAGGCGAGCTTATCGATAGTTCCGAAGGTCAAGATCCCCTTGTCTTTCTTTTTGGCCGAGGTGCCCTTGTTCCAGGTATGGAAAAAGCATTAGCTGATAAAGCTGTTGGTGATAAGTTCAACCTCGTTATTACTCCCGAAGAAGGCTATGGTGTACGCGACGAAAACCTTGTTCAAACAGTTGAAAAAGACAAATTTCAGGGCGTTGATAATATCGAAGAAGGGATGTTCTTAGAAGTTGATACAGAAGTTGGACCAATGATTGTTGTTGTTACTGCCATTGCAGGTAATGATATAACTCTCGATGGAAACCATCCACTTGCTGGTCAAGAGCTTCATTTTGATGTTGAAGTTGTAGAGGTAAGAGACGCATCTGCCGAAGAATTAGAGCATGGGCATGCCCATGGGCCTGGTGGTCACCACCATTAAAAAAGGTTATGTATGTCTCCAGAGAAGAAGGCCGAGCTTAAATTAATTATTGAAGATTTGATTCAATCATTAACTGAGGAGTGCGCTTCTTTGAAGGAGAGGACTAAACCTATACCTCCAAGTGAGGCGATTGGTCGCCTCACTCGTATGGAGGCCATTAGTGAACGAGAAGTTTTGTTGGCCACGATGAAACAAGCTCAATTACGATTAGATCGTCTTAATAATGCTTTACAACGAATTAACGACGATAGTTTTGGAATGTGTTTAGAATGTGATGAAGAGGTCCCTTGGGCCCGACTCAAAATTATACCTGAAGGGCAAATTTGTATTGAATGCCTGAAGGAATCGGCGAATTAAATGACTTTTCGCTCAATCGAACATTGTTTTGAAGAAATTTGGAACCTAGAATCTTTAGATGATTGCCAACAAAAGGCCCGTGATTACTTAGTAACACAATCACACCATAAAAAAGATATTCTCTCTCATATTCAATATATTCTATTATCTCATGAACTCAAAATTCCCGCTAATGCTTGGCAAGAGTCTCTTTTAAAATTGGCGAGTGAAAACCCATTAGGACAATTTCAAATCTTCGCTTTTAAATCTCTTTTAGAGAAGACGGGGATTGAGCTATTGCCGATTCATTATCAAGCGGGGGAGGATCTTCTCGCTCCTCAAATGAAAGGGTCCAGTCTTCTTTCTTTACAGGAATTGAGAGAATTATTTACCAGTACTCTTCACCGTAACCGGCCTTGGACTTTATATGCGCTTTTAAGTGAGTCGAGGGAGCATCCAGGTTTATTCATTTTACAAAATCAGGAAGGTCGCTTGGTCATGGAAGATACCAGCCCTTGGACATTGCCTGTCCTTGGACTTTCTCGCCGAGGACTTAAGTGGTATCAGGCGCTAGGCGATACCCCTCAGGGAATTTTTTATATCAACGGTGTTATGCCGCAGGTGAATAAACGAGAAATCTTTGGTGATTATCGGCGCTTAATTGTCGATTATAATGACTTCAGTGAGAATGACTATAAGACCATTTTACCTTCTTCTGTATGGAATAATAATTGGTGGCGCGAAGCTCTATTGGCGCAGCAATTGGGACGCTCTCTTTTGCGGATCCATGGTACTTTAAGAGTGACTGAAAATACTAAGGCCCCATTTTATCCTTTTTATCCGACCTCTGGTTGTTTAACTACCCGAGAATCGGGCCTATTTAACGATCAAAGATTACTGCTTGATCAATTGATGAAGACTCAAGGACTGACCTGTTCGCTCAAGAACGAGGAACAATTAAATGGCATGTTGGTAGTGGTTAATATGCACCGTAAGGATCTGAATCCCAAGGTGATTCTCCAAGAGCTTGCTCCATAAGTCGCTTTTGTTCAATAAGAATATAAGTCTGTTCCATCCAATAGCTATCTTCTTTGAAATATTGAAAGACCTGATTGAAGTAGGGGTCATCAAATCGTTTATTAACCCATGCACTATAATGAATAAGCCGTAAGGTTCTTAAGGCCTCAATCAATTTAATCTGGCCCATGGCGAAGGGAAACATCATTTCATAGCCTTCAATAAGGGCATTGCGTTTGGCAATATCCTCTGGCCCTCGACCAGGAAGACAAAGCCAAATATCTTGAACCGCAGGGCCTTGGAGACAGTCATCAAAATCGATAAGCATAAATCCCGAGTCTTCTCGAAAGAGAATATTTCCCAAATGACAATCACCATGAACCCGAATCATAGTGGGATTAATGGTATCAAATAACTTTTTAATAAGAGGAAGCGTGTCCTCTACCGCTCTAAGGTAAGTACTTTTTTGTCCCATTGGGATGAGGTCTGACTTTTCTAATAAATGAAAATTGGCCTGACCGAGGGTATAGGGATTAAGAGTCAAGCGAGAAGAGAAGGGGTGAGAAGAACCAATATTATGAATTCGTCCTATCAAGCGACCTAATTGGAGCCAACGATCTTCACTTAATTCCGAAGGGGAGCGACCGCCTTTGCGGGGAAAGAGAGTAAAGTAAACTTGGGGGTCAGGGAGTGTAAAAAGAGTTTGCCCGTCGATCTTAAGGGGAGCAATAACTGGGATTTCAAGGTCTTTTAATTGCCATAAGAAAAGATGCTCATCTTCAATTTGCTTTTTGGACCAACGCCCAGGGCGATAAAATTTAGCGATGACACTGGGGTAGCTTTCCAGACCAAATCTTTGAGGATTAGTGATCTCTATTTCGTAGACCCTGTTTTCCATACTATTCATGACTAGGCAGCGGCCTGTTGTTTCCAAACCTAACGTGTCGAGATAATTGAGGATCTTTTCGGGTGTTAATTGATAAAAATATTGAGTCGCCTCATCACCCCAAATGGCCTTTGCCATACACACCTCTTTTACTCAGGAAAAAACTACCAGGAAAGGGATAGTGTAGTGTAATGCCCTCATTTTGTTAATATATTAATGTATGGGAAAGCCAAAACAAACTCCAAAAAGAGCATTAAATGAGCAATCATATACCAAGTTTGATAAAATCAATGGTAAGCATCCACTGAAACAGGCCTGTGACGCCTCTCATATCGATTATCATGCGCGGAAAAGAAAAGGCGGTAAAGTGACCGCCTTTAATTTCGAATTGGCCAAAGAAATTGGTCTGATTCCTTCGAATCACCCACTCGAAATGAATCCCGAATTAGAGCAAAAAATCCTTGAAACTTTCTCTCTCATTATTATTAATGAATATGATCTTTTAAATGATATCGAGTATCCCGACGAGGATATTCTTCCAAATACTTATATGGCGACTCGTTACCTGCAGTTACAACATCCCAATAAGCAGGGGAAAACTTCTGGCGATGGACGCAGTATTTGGAATGGTCAAATCAGGCATAAGGGTGTGACCTATGATATATCCAGTTGCGGAACTGGGGCCACTCAATTATCACCTGCCACGCATATTAAAAATAAATTTTTTCAAACTGGTGATCCGACGATTAGCTATGGTTGTGGATATTCAGAAGTGGATGAGGGGCTGGCGACCTTATTTTTTAGCGAAATTTTTCATAAGAATTTATTGGCAACTGAAAGATGCCTGGGGATTATTACCTTTAAAAAGGGCATTTCAATTAATATTCGAGTTCATTCTAATTTATTAAGGCCCAGTCATTTCTTTAATCACCTCAAACAAAATAATCTTAAAGCTCTCAGGGAGATGGTTGAGTATCATAGCAACCGTCAGGAAATGAACGGTGCTTGGAAAGATATACCTCAAAAAGGAAATAAGCGATTAGAATACTTTCGAGATCAAGAAATAGCGATCTTCGCAAAGCTAGCAGCTCGTCTTGAAGATGAATATATTTTTTGCTGGATGGATTGGGATGGCGATAATATCTTAATGGATGGGGGTATTATTGATTATGGATCCATACGCCAATTTGGGCTTTACCATAGTGAATATCGGTATGATGATGTCGAGCGATATTCCACAAGTATTTCCGAACAAAAGAAGAAGGCGAAGTACACCGCTCAAACCTTTGTTCAAATGATTGACTTCCTTATCACAGGGGAGAAAAAGCCGGTTAAGACATTTAATAAGCATCAGTCGATGGAAAAATTTGAAGAGATTTTTAATCATCAAAAATTACATAATTTACTTTATAAAGTTGGGCTTAGAGAAGAATGGATTCCATCTTTTATCAAAAACCATAAAGCGATTATTACTGACTTTAAAAAGGTTTTCTCCTATTTTGAAAGAACCAAGTCAAGTGTCGGACTGACTGCCGTTCCTGATGGCATTACGTGGGACGCTGTTTTTTGCATGCGTGATATTTTAAGAGAATTACCACAGCTTTACTTGGTCAGTGGAGAAGACATAGAGGCGAGAGAATTTATTGAGATTATAAAATCAAATTATGCTCAAGAGGAAGATGTCGGTATCACGCCATATCGCCAAAAAATGATAACAAATTTCCAACAACTTTATAAGAAGATCATTCACCATATAATGGGAGACCAAAATTATAAAATAGAAGAAGTCTTGCTCGAAATAACAATGCGCTCTTCTGTCATTAATAAGTATGATCGGGTAACAGGGGATTCCATTACAAAAATTATTGATAAAATTTTAGCTCAAAAACCGAAATTAAATTCCGATCAACTATATTCAATTCTAAAAGAGTTTACTGAGTATCAAAATCTCCGTCCAGATAGTAAAAGGAAAAAAAATAATGATCGCTTTGAAAGCTCTAAAGATAAAAGGCTCTATAAAAAAATGCTCAAGATTGTCAAAGATTGTAGGGAAGGTTTGTGAAGATCGTCCTTTATAGTGGTGGGCATGAAGTAGAAAATCTTCATTTACACCGTGAGGCGGTGAAGTTAACAGGTAAAAAAAAACCGAGAATTACCTATATCCCTGCTTGCTCATACGACTCAGAAAGAGACTTCCTTGATTATGTATCAAGTTTTAGTCCTTTAAATATTTATCAATTTATTTATTTACCAATTGATCGCCCGGCAGGTAACGTCCTTATCCGTGAGGCCTTCAATAATGATATTATTTTTTTAAGTGGTGGTAATACTTACTATTTCTTAAAGCACCTTCGCCGAAATGGATTTTTACCACTTCTTAAAAAATTTGTTGAAAGAGGTGGCGTATTATCAGGTCTAAGTGCTGGTGCCATTCTTATGTGTCCCACCATTCGCTCCGCTGGTTATCCTCATTTTGATTGTGATGAGAATGAAGATAATATTCGCAATTTTCGCGCTCTTAATTTATTGAAATTTGAATTTTTCCCTCATTATAGGAATTCAAGCCGCTACGACAACGTCTTAAAAGAGGAATCGCTTAAAGTGAAGACTCCTATTTATGCACTACCAGATTATCATGGAATGGTGATTGATGGTGCACAGACCACTTTTTTTGGCAGGGCCTATGCTTTTTATGAAGGAAAAAAGATGGTTATTTCTTAACTCGAATGCAGAAACGACGAGGAGCGGGGTGACCTTCAATTGTTTCACTCGGATCATTTGGATTGAGAAAATCTTCTAGGCTAGGAGCTCCAGCTCGACACCACGCAGTTGTTCGCTGCTCTTCATTGGTGAGTTTCGTATCTGAGACAATATCAATTTCTTTAAATTTCGCTTTCTTGGCCCAATTAATAAGGCAAGGGAGAGTGGGAACAAACCAAATATTTCGCATTTTTGCGTAACGGTCTTCTGGAAAAAGTGCAATTGAATTATCACCTGGGATGCCGATCGTTTCAATGAAAGCGACTCCCCCTTTGGTGAGGGATTTTTTAATATCTTCCATTTGTGCTATCGGATGGCGGTGGTGATATATGATACCCATATGAAAGATGACATCAAAAAAATCTCTAAAGTGAGATAAATGTTCGACCCCCCATAGTTCCAAGTGCATCTGGGGAAGTTGAGCAAAGTGCTGAAGAAATTGAAACTGAGCAAGACAGGGAATAACAGGGTCAATACCCAAAAGGAGTTTAGGGTTTTGTGGCGCCATTTTAAGCATGAAATAGCCGTTATTGCAGCCAATATCTATAATCTTTTTACCTTCAAGGGCCGGCAGAAAGGGGAATAAGCGCTCCCATTTAAGATCCGATCGCCATTCAGCATCTATATATTGATCAAATATTTCAAAAGGTCCTTTTTTCCAAGGGATCAACTCTTTTGCAATATGAAGAAGTAATTTCTTTTGTTGGTCATTTAACTCCTCCGCCTTTCCAAGAAGAGGTGCAGGTCTATTAAGGTCGACGTTTTGGGCGGGGGGGAGTTTTTTTAAGAGGTCGATGGCCTTTTTTAATGGGAGATAAGGTGGGAGTTGCCACCAACTTTCTCTTTCTTTTGATAAATTTTTTAAAATATCAAGGTCAATCGATTCTTGGTAAGCATTAAGGTAATGATCACTCAATTTTTAACTCCCATAAAGCAAGCAAAATTATAGAATCGAAACACCATTTCTGTATTGTCAAAACCAGCTTCTTTAAGCTTGTCGAAGAGCTCTTTTGGCGAGTTGGGAATAAGAACGTTTTCAAGCGCCTCGCGCTTTTGGGAAATTTCCATTTCTGAATAGCCATTACGCCTTTTAAAGTCATAATACAGGTCAGTGAATAATTCTTGGAAGTGGTTATTATCGGTAGTAATTTTTTCTGCTAGAAAAAAAATACCACCTGGTTTTAATGAATTATAGATACGTTGGAGTAAGTTCTCACGACCTTCCGGCGTAAGAAATTGGAGCGTATAATTCATGATAATAACTGAGGACTCTGAGAGTTGAAGGTCGTTAATATCAGCGCATTTTAATTGGTAATTTTCAACCTGGTGGCCTTGGAGTTTTTCCTGGGCCTTCTCTAACATGGGGTTAGAGGAGTCCACGCCAATCATTGGTCGGCGCTTTTCCGGAAAATTTTTGAAAAATTGATCAAGGGTATATATGGTAGTACCTGTTGAGCAGCCTAAATCCCAAATGGGTCCAGTTGGCAGCTCGGTGCGTCCCACAAGGTCGAGAATGAGACGGTGAATTTCATGGTAAAAAGGAATGGAACGACTCACCATGTCGTCAAAAACATTGGCGACTTCCGTATTGAACTCAAAGGGGCGGATAGTGCTTTGCTTAGTATGGAATATTCTATCTTTTGTCATCTAGGCATCAATAGTTAATTTTTCCCTAATAATCAAATTTTTTTATATACAGCTCAAGGCTTTTTATTTATTTTAAAGTGTAGCGAGGAGAAATTGATGACACCTATCTTAGACGGGCATAAACATTACCAAGGTCTTGTTGATACGTCGCGCGTTGTCGCCCACGATATCAGCGCTCAATTGCATGTCCTGCAGTTTTGCATTGATGAGTTGGACGATCATATTAATCCCAAGGGGCGACGCTATTTAGAGAACCTAAAGGATGGAACCAAGCGTTTAGGTGATGTTGTCCAAAACTATCGTGATTATTTAAAGCTTTCTTTTAATCCTGGGCAAGAATATACCCTTTATGAAATTTGTCAGCATTCTAAATGCTTATTGGCGAATCACTTTAGTCGGGATTTTAATAAACTCGAATTTGACTGGGATCATTCTTTGAAAGGTTTGTCATTTAAGTCCCATGCCGTTGAGTTAATGCATATCGTTTATAGTCTTTTCTCAATTATAGCTGAGCAAAATCTTCACCATGAAGAATTGTTAGAGAAATCCTTGAAAGTCACTGTTGCTGGAGAGATCTGTGAAGATGGTCGATTAGAAATCACCATTCAATTTAATGGCAAGACGTTGGATTATTCTTTCTTTGAAAAAGAGATGTTAGAAATTGCACCGGATAAAGGTTTCTGGAGAAAATTCCTCGGTTTACAGATTATGAGAAATCTTATGGGGCAAGATGTTGGTCAATTAGAGGTCGAACACAAAGATGGATTGAATTCTATTCGAGGTTGCTTTACCATTTCATAAGAGCTAGAGGGAATAGAATGGCGAAATCAAAGAAACCTGTTGTTTGGATACTTGAAGATGATGAAGGATGTCGATTCGTTTACGCTGAAATACTTAAAAACGACTTCGAACCTGTTTTCTTTGACCGTATTCAAAATTTTTCTGAATCACTAAAAGACATATTAAAGAAAAAGCCTGTTTTTGTAATCGCAGACTTAACCTTGGCCGACGGTAATTTTCTTAACTTCCTCAACTCTGATGAGTCCAAGGAGTTTCTGGCAAAGATTCCTTTTATTGTGGTTTCTTCCAATGATGATATTGAAGCTTTGCGCGCTTGCTTTAAAGAGGGTGCCAATGATTATATCACTAAGCCATTTAAAAAAAATGAGCTCTTAGTAAAAATTGAATATATTTTAAGAGACCGTAATTTTATATCTAAAAGTATTAGGCCCATTGTGGTGATTGATGGTGTTGAGGTGAAGAACCTGACGGCCAAACAAATAAAGTTGGTGAACCTCTTTTTAGAGGAGGAGACTCGCGTGGTCGAGAGAAATTCCATTCTTCAACGCATTTGGGGTAATACTGTCGTTGACCCTAAGACCATTGATGTCCATATTTATAACCTGCGTCGTAAGCTTCATCCTTTTGGCTTTATGATCCGCTCAGAAGGCGGCGGCAAGTGGAGTCTTTTGCCCGATCGGATCAACCCTTAAATTAATTTTTGATCATGACGTTTAAGCTCAAATCGACTATAATCGTGGGCGATTAGCAATGTTTATAGCAGATGAGGTGCGCAATGAGTCAAGTTAAGACAACCCTGGTGGCAGGGGGCAAAGATTATTCTATTTATAGTCTTAAAGCAGCGAAGGCCAAAGGTCTTGGCGATATCGATCGTTTACCAAAAAGTTTAAAAGTTCTTTTAGAGAATTTACTCCGCAATGAAAACGGCACGAGTGTCGTTTGGGAAGATGCCCAAGCGGTTAACGATTGGTTGAAAGAAAAAAAATCAAGTCGTGAAATTGCCTATCACCCCGCTCGCGTTGTTATGCAGGACTTTACAGGTGTTCCCGCGGTTGTTGATTTAGCGGCAATGAGAGAGGCGATGGTCACTCTTGGTGGTAACCCTGAGAAAATTAATCCTTTGACTCCCGTCGACTTGGTCATTGACCACTCTGTTCAGGTTGAGCATTTTGGAACAGAAGAGGCCTTTGAAAAAAACGTTGAAATTGAATATGAAAGAAATATGGAGCGCTATACATTTCTTAAATGGGGGCAAAAGGCATTTAAAAACTTTCGCGTTGTTCCTCCTGGCGCTGGAATTATTCACCAAGTGAATCTTGAGTATTTAGCAAAAGTTGTTTGGACTAATGATAGTACTGGCGAAATGATCGCTTACCCTGATACTTGTGTTGGAACAGATTCTCATACCACCATGATTAATGGCCTATCTGTACTTGGTTGGGGTGTTGGTGGGATTGAAGCTGAAGCAGCGATGCTAGGTCAACCCGTTACCATGCTTATTCCTGAAGTTGTCGGTTTTAAATTAATCGGTCAATTGAAAGAGGGGATGACGGCGACGGATCTTGTTCTCAATGTTGTTCAAAAGCTAAGAGAGCATGGTGTTGTTGGTAAATTTGTTGAATTTTATGGCCCGGGGTTGGCGGACCTGTCTCTTGCTGACCGTGCGACTCTTGCTAATATGGCCCCTGAGTACGGTGCCACTTGTGGCTTTTTCCCAATTGACGAAAAGACTATTGATTATTTAAAACTCTCTGGCCGTGATGATGATACTATCGCTTTAGTTGAAACCTACGCTAAAGAGCAGGGACTATGGTTTAATAAAGAGGATGATGATCCAGAATTTACCTCTTCAGTAGAGCTGGATCTTTCAACAGTTGAACCTTGTATCTCTGGCCCCAAAAGACCTCAAGATAAGATATTATTAAAAGATGCGGATTCTGCGTTTGAAGCAGCAACTACTAGCATCTTTAAATATGGTGCTGATGCTCTCACCAAAGAATACGCCGTTGAAGGTCAAGAATACGCCATGAAAAATGGTAATGTTGTTGTGGCGGCAATTACTTCTTGTACCAACACCTCTAACCCCTCTGTCCTTGTTGCCGCTGGCCTTGTTGCGAAAAAGGCCCATGAAAAAGGAATGCAAGTCAAACCATGGGTAAAAACATCTTTGGCCCCAGGTTCAAAAGTTGTGACTGATTATTTAGTAGAGTCTGGCCTTCAGCCTCATCTTGATGCCCTTGGGTTTAACCTTGTTGGTTATGGTTGTACCACCTGTATTGGGAATACAGGGCCTCTTCCTGCTCCTATTTCAAAATGTATTAATGAAAATGACTTATTGGCGACATCTGTTCTTTCTGGAAATAGAAACTTTGAAGGTCGTATTTCTCCGGACGTTAAGGCCAATTATTTAGCGTCTCCGCCACTTGTGGTGGCCTATGCACTTGCTGGGAATATGACGATGAATATTGCGACAGAAGCTCTTGGTCAGGACAGAGAAGGGAATGATGTCTTTCTTAAAGATATTTGGCCAAGTAATGCAGAGATTGAGGAAGTTGTTCATAAACATATTTCTAGCGAAATGTATAAGAAACGCTATAGCAATGTTTTTGATGGCGACTCAAAATGGCAAGATGTTGATGCTCCTACTGGTGAGATGTTCTCTTGGGATGCAAAATCAACTTATATTCAAAATCCAACTTTCTTTGAAAATATTAAAGAAGGTGTGATTAATAATTATGAAGTCAAAGAAGCCCATATTCTCGCTCTTCTTGGTGACTCGGTAACAACTGACCATATTTCTCCTGCCGGTAGTATCGCCAAAGATTCTCCTGCAGAGAGATACTTAACCAGTAATGGAGTGAAGCCTCAGGATTTCAATTCTTATGGTTCACGCCGTGGTAATCATGAAGTGATGATGCGTGGGACATTTGCTAATATTCGTATCCGCAATGAACTTGTTCCTGGTGTTGAAGGTGGTATCACTAAACATATTCCAAGTGGCGAGCAAATGGCGATTTTTGATGCGGCCATGAAGTATAAAGAAGAAGGTCGTGAATTAGTTGTTATTGGTGGTAAAGAATACGGCACAGGCTCCTCTCGTGACTGGGCGGCGAAAGGAACTTTCCTTCAAGGTGTTAAAGCTGTTATCGTTGAGTCCTTCGAGAGAATTCACCGTTCTAACCTTGTTGGTATGGGTGTTCTTCCACTTCAGTTTAAGGCCGGCATTAATCGTACAACTTTAAAGCTGACTGGACATGAAATTATTAGTCTAAAAGCGTGTGGTGATCTAGCTCCTGGAATGGAATTTGAAATGACGATTCAATATGAAGATGGAAAGTCTGAAACATTGAAAGTTGATTGTCGTCTCGACACTATTGATGAGCTCAATTACTTCAAAAATGGTGGCATTCTTCAATACGTTTTAAGAAATATGCAATAGCTTATATAAGGGCCTCTGCTGGAGGCCCTTATTTCGTCAATCTCATAAGGTATTGTAATGAGAGCACCATACTAAAAACTTTCCTTTTTTGGTTACCAATTTCTAACTTTCAAGTACTTATGTGAATCTCCTCGAGGCCAGGGAACTTGGCCAACTAAGATATCTTAACTGCTTTTTATTTAGTTTTGTCCTATATGGACTTCATTTTTCAGGTAATTGGCCGAAAAGATAGTATGAGAATTTGGCCTTTTATCCTTACTTTTTGGTTGTTATCTTCAAGTTCTCTTGATGCCAAAACTTGTACTCCCCAGAGTGGGCCTGCGGCGCGGGCCGATGTCACAGATCGGGGGCTAGAGAAAATAATAACTCAATCCTTAAATAGTGGCAGTCAGAACCTTAAAGATCGGCTTTTATCCATGCCCTTAAGGGATCTTCGAGGTGGCCTTAAAAAAGCAGAATGCGCTAGGAAGTCTTATCGAAAAAATAAAACGATAAAAGAATTATGGACCGAATGCCCGGGTCTACCCAAGTTTTTTAAAGACGAAGGAAGTCAATGGAGTGAGGCCTTACTTCCTTTACCAACTCAATTTGAGCTTGTTAATAATAAAATAAAGGATATTCAACTGGGAGCTATTGAAGTTCAATGCGTAAAGGGGAAATGCGATATTAGAGTCCCCATCCAAAAGTTGGATATGATCAGTGACTTTCATGCTTTTGAAGTTGTAGATCGAGGCAGAAAAAAAGCTAAGCATATGAAAAGTCTGATGCGGCTGATGCAAACAAATTTTGGGCTTCAATGCCACGAGGGAAAGTGCCCCTCCTTCCAATTTAAAGTTACTCTAGATGGAGAAAAGGACCTCAAAGAAATTGTAACTCTGCCGGAGCAATTTATTGATATTGATCTTAAAACCCAGCAGGTGAGGCTAAACAATGAGATTGTGAATGATCTCCTCCAAGATACTGTCCTCGAGGCAGATAAACGATTCCTGAAAGAAAAAAAGAAATTAAAAGAAAAAATTATAGCAGAATATAAGGGTTCTTTATTTAAAAACACCCTCACACTTGAGGAATATATTAAAAGGGAAACAAAAAAAAGAGACTCTGAGATTTTTAACGAAGTTTTTGACAGGAGAATGAAACAAACAAATGCGGTAAAAGGAAGTTTTACCATTTTTTCCTATTTAATGGCGAGAGATCTCCATCGCGCGGACGATTCTGTTACTGCCGACCTCATGAAAATTTTTACAGATTTAATCGGCAAAAAAATTGCTGATCATTCGAGAAATATTCTTAACCCCAAACTTCAAAATTTACCTTTTTTACATAAAGGATACCGAACCAAACTTTCTATCATGGGCCTAAATGATCTCATTGAGGGCGGGAAGATAAAAAAAGAAATGGAATTGTATCGCGACAAACTGAATCTTTGTTTAAGGAAAATGGCGATCATATGTCCTTATAATAAAATTATCCAATTTCTTAAAATATTTGAGTCAAAGAAGAATATGAGTGACTTGAAAACCTTGAAAAAATTTGCGGAAGATGTTGAAAAATTGGCAGATATAAAAAGCTTTAAAGTTAAAAAGCTCGCACCTCTTCACCAGCAAATTAAGAGATCTATGGATAAGCTCAATCAAAATATTGAAAAGGAGTTGGTCCGAAATTCCCTGATTTTAGGGGTCACTGATTTACAACAGGCCAATGATCTTGTAACCATGGGAATTGGCATCTGTATCTCTTGCGAGAGCGTTTCGGGCAACCTTGAGACAAAGAAAGTTGGGCCAACTTTATCGACCAAAGATTACGATTTAGGTATCGGAGTCCGTTTGTCTTCGCTCAATGACTTTTTGAGGGCCCTACATAAAAAAGGGGGCATGAAATTGTGTATTAATAAGTCGAGAGCGAGACTTTGTCGTAATCGCAAATCATCTGATACATTGCATACCGTAAATATTAAAACTCCTCCTCGTGTTGTTTACGATCAAGGGATTGGCACTTATAAATTGGTTATTGATAATTTGAAAAAAGGCCATCATTTTGGTGGCATTAAGGCATGGTTTTTAACGGGCAGTGAAAATGACCTGCACCTGGAGATTCCTTTTATCTTTAAAAATATGGCAGAAGGGAAAAAAATTGGACTTGAAATACCTGACAAGACAATAAAGTTACAAAAAAATGGGGTGAATCCCATCGACTTTTTGGATGATGTTATTTTGGTGGCGCTTCAGCCTGTTGTCGGTGGTATCTACTCCTTCTCTTCTTATGCCGCTCAAGCTTTTATTAATGACGTTATTGAAAATGAATTGGAGGCCCAGCTTGAGAAGGGGGTTTCGATTGATGGTAATGAATATATCGAGAGTATACAAAAGATTGATTCCCATCCAGATGGGCCCTATTTTCATTTTAATCTGAAATAATTCTCTTTAATTGTGTCGTTCCATTCTATGCAAATATCAGAGCGGAAAATGAGCTTATTTTGAAATAAAGTGCCTAGAGATTGTCATGAATGATAAACTCATCCTCATCTGAATCTTTGCTAAAGAGCTTCTGGTTGACAGTACCTTACTAAAACTTTTGTATGTATTTTAAATCATACGTTTTTTAGTGAGTTTTTTATTTAATGCTTCGGCAATTTAGGGGCCTTCAGGTTTGGCCTATCCTTTTTTAGGTTGGGCCTGAGCGGTGGATTCTTTTTTATCGCTTTTAAGCCTTCAATAATCCCTTGGTCTAACTGCGGGTCTAAGTTTTTGGCGAAATCATCTGGTGTAATTTCCACATCGATATCTGGATCGGTTCCATAATTCTCAACCCCCCAACCGACATCCTTAAACCAAAAGGAAAATTCCGGCTGACTAGTCATGGAATTATCAATCAGGCGATGGCGTGGCCACATACCAATGACACCACCCCAGGTTTTTTTGCCTATGAGTTTTCCAAGGTTAAATAATTTAAATGAATGACTAAAAATATCACCATCAGAACCGGCATATTGGTTGGTCAAACAAACCATTGGGCCATTCACTGCCATAGATGGGTAGGCATCGGCTCCCCAATATCTGGTTTGGTCGAATCCGACCACCTTTTGAGTCAGGAATTTAAAGATCAATTGAGAGCAAAAACCGCCTCCATTAAAACGCACGTCCACAATTAGGCCATCATGCTTATGTTCCGTTAAATAAAGGCGCATAAATTCGCTATAGCCCCATATACTCATATTGGGGATATGGACATAGCCGAGTTTTCCTTTAGACTTTTTATGGACGTACGCACGATTTTTTTCGATCCAATCACGATATTCTAAAAGCTTTTCATGTTGAATTGTTTTGACGAATACCCATTCCGCTTCCTTTTTTCCTTTTCGTTTAACGAAGAGATTGACCTCTTCACCATGAAGGTTGGCCAAAGATCGGTCCAGGTCATGAGGTCCTTCAAAGGTTTCGCCATTGACACCTAAGATCTCATCACCTTCTTTTAAAGCGACGCCCGGTGCCCGGAGAGGTGAGGTATAACTTGGGACGTAAGATTCGCCTTTAAGAGTTTTTAAAATAATAAAACTTTTTCTAGTG
>JBFGZE010000031.1:0-31266 GCA_041586955.1 Bacteriovoracaceae bacterium | reverse complement strand
TGGCCATTTCAAGTAAATTTCTTGAGTGGTAAGAGAGTTTAGGCCTTTAACAAGGAGAACTGCTATCTCAAGAGATGTAAGAGTTACAATATGATGAGGTCGCAGGGTAAATGAAAAGGCGAGAGAATTATCATGATGAATCCAAGTTGACTCTTGTCGGCCCTTACCCTTTGTTTGCATATCAGTTGATACGAGAAGCGGCTTGAAAGTTTTGGGATCAGAAATAAGACTTTTAATAAAATCTTGGGTTGAGCCGATTTGCTTTAAATGTTCATGTTTCATTTGTCTTTCTCAATTTGAGGAGTTGATGTATAAATTGAACACCATTTACATAGCTGAGGTAAAAACTTATGTCATCCCTGATTGAACGAGAAACTCCCCGAAAAATTATCTTTACGCCTGGCGGCAATCCTTATGCCCATGGTTCAATTATTGCCGAATTTGGAAATACTAAGGTTCATATTACGGCCTTCGTAGAAGAAAGCGTTCCTGGTTGGATGAGAGGACAAGGGAGTGGTTGGGTCTCCGCAGAATATAATATGCTACCGGGGTCAACTCATACCCGCTCTCGCCGTGAAAGAAGTAAGGTTGGTGGACGAACTCAGGAAATTCAAAGACTTATTGGTAGAAGTTTACGATCTATTATTGATCTTGAAGTACTTGGTGAAAGATCAATTTTAATTGATTGTGATGTTTTAGTGGCCGATGGAGGGACTCGAACGACTTCTGTATCAGGTGCTTATATTGCTCTTGGTCAAGCAGTTCAAAGATTAATGAAAGACGGTCTTTTAGAAACCAATCCAATTCGGGAGTCCTTGGCGGCCATTAGCGTGGGGATAACACCAGATGGTAAAGTCATCGCAGATCTTAATTATGAAGAAGATTCAAGTTGTGAAACTGATATGAATATTGTGATGACAGAAGCAGGTGACTTTGTTGAAATTCAGGGAACAGCGGAGGGGCGTCCTTTTTCAGGAGACCAATTAACTGCACTTTTAGATTGTGCAAAAACTTCTTTAAAAGAGGTCTTTGCCGCTCAGAAAATGATTTTAAAGGACTAAATATTGGACTTAATACTTGCGACTTCAAATGAGCATAAGGCCGAGGAGTTTAACATCCTTGTCCAGGATACTAATTTAAAAATTAGGCCAGCTACTAGGAAATTAGAGGTAGATGAGAATGGTGCTACTTTTAGCGATAATGCATTGCTTAAGGCCCGGGCCTATTATGATTTATTTAAAAGGCCTGTTGTCGCGGATGACTCTGGCCTAGAAGTGGCCGCACTTCCTGGTGAGTTGGGAATTTATACAGCACGTTTTGGTGGAGAGTCTTTAACAAGCAGAGAAAGGGCCGAGTTATTAGTGCAAAGAATGGAGGGGATTGAGAATCGTGAAGCTTATTTTGTCTGTGTTCTTTGCCTTTACTTAAGCCCGGAAGAAATTTATTTTTTCGAAGGTCGTTTACATGGCCATATTCATTCTTGCTACGAAGGAAGTGGCGGTTTTGGCTATGATCCCGTTTTTCTGCCAGCGAAGGCCCCAGAAGTAAAAACTCTGGCCGATTTGTCAGATTGGAAACAGACGTTTTCTCATAGAGCGGTGGCAACAGGGCATATGGTGAAATTTCTACAAGAAAGGCATTGCCAAAATTAATTAAATTCTTTATAAAACAAGTCCCATCTTAATATATGTCGGAGCGTAGCGCAGCTTGGTAGCGCACTTGCTTTGGGAGCAAGGGGTCGGAGGTTCAAATCCTCTCGCTCCGACCATTTTTTTGAGCAGCTTTCTGGCGAAGGCAATAAATCCCTTAAATTTATGACACCTATTAATGGAAGGCTTTGGTTATTGACAATAATCGTGAGGTGTTTAACCCCTGGCGCCACTTAATCTTACATCATTTTGGACATTTAAAAGATATCTGCTGGAAGGCCTTAAAAACCCTTACAATCGGGCATTTAGGCATGAATTACGTTGGCGATCTGTTGAAAATATGACAAATTATTAAAGTATAACGGAACAGTACACACGTAGAGTAATGCACGGCAAAGGAATAGCTAGTGAAGTTAAATCGGCTTATTATCCAGGGATTCAAATCTTTTAAAGATCGGACAACCATTCATTTTGACCAGGGGATTACGGGTATCGTGGGCCCTAATGGTTGTGGTAAATCAAATATTGTAGATGCGCTTTTTTGGGTCATGGGTGAGCAATCAGCAAAACATTTACGTGGTAATACCATGAAAGATGTTATCTTCGCGGGCTCTTCAAAGTTTAACCCTGGCACTTGGGCCGAGGCCACTTTGGTTTTAGAAAACACCGAAGGTAAGCATATTCACATTGGCAATAAAGTTGCGAGTCCATCTGAAATACAATTAACGCGTAAGCTATATAGAAATGGTGAAACGGAGTACCGAATCAATGGTCAGCCGTGTCGTCTTAAAGATATTCAAGAAGTATTTATGGATACTGGTGCAGGAGCAAAATCATATTCGATTATTGCTCAGGGCGAAATCAACCGTCTTGTTCAGGCCAAGCCAGAAGAGCGGCGAACAATGATTGAAGAAGTTGCTGGTATTACCAAATTTAAAATGAGGAAAAAGGAAAGTTTGCGCAAAATTGACCAAACTGAATCCAACCTCGGTCGTCTTAAAGATCTACAAATTGAAATTGAAAAAAATCTAAAATCTTTGCAAAAGCAGGCAGAGAAAGCTGAAAGAGCGAGAAGCTTACGTGATAAAGTTAAGAAAACAGAGCTTGTCGTTAATGGCCATAAGGTTTTCGACCTTTTAAAAGGGCTTAAAGATGGCAAGACTCGTCTGAATGAAAGCCAGATTGAGCTGCAAGATTGGGCCACTCGAAAGGAGACGCTAGAAGTTTCTCTTGAAGGGGAGCGAATTCAACGAGAGGAAAAAACTGAGAAAATTGATGAATTACAAAAAGAGTTTAACGAAATCTCTCGCGAACTAGCTGCGAGTGAGGAGAAATTAAACTCCCTTTGTAAAAGTATTACCCAAAAAGAAGAATTGATTGGCACCAGAGAAAAAGAGTTAGAGCAAATTCAAGAAGAGTTAACAAACCGTAAAGAACGCTTAGAAGCGTTGGCGGCAGATTTAGAGCGCATAGAATCAGAAGGTAATGAAGAGCAAAACTTTTCAGACCTGGAAGAGCTTGTTGAAAATCTGAAAGAGGAGCTTGAGCTTAAAAAGGCCGAATTATCGGAGTTAACCGAAGATTTAAACATGAAAAAGGAGGAGCTTGCTGAAACGAATCAACAAGTTTTCCAGAATAAATCACGTTTGGATGAATTCTCGGCCAACCTTCAAGATATTACTCAAGAGATTGAAGCTCTCGAGAATCAATATAGTGGCTTTAATGGTGATATTGCGAAAGAAAGAGACGAGGTCAATCATCTTAATGACCATGTTGAAGCTCTCGTGAGAGAAGAATCGACCCTAAGAGCGAAGCTGGGTGAAAGAAAGTCTGATTATGAAACTCTCGTACAGGAAATTCAAACCCAGACTAAAATTAAAATTGAAACTGAATCTCGATTCAATTCATTAATTGAAATTAATCAATCCCTTGATCATGCGAAAGAGGGGATCGCTTCTTTTATGGATGAAGTGAACGATGGGTCATTTGATTTATTCGGGAATATTATTCAATGCCCCGATGAGTACTCAAAAGCGGTTCAGGTCATATTAAATGAATATTTAAATGCATTGGTATTAAAAAATGGTAATGCGAATAATTTATTGGAGTGGATTAAGAATAATACAGGTAAAGGTCTTGATTTTCTTAAGCCTAAGAATTTTGACACTCCTCAGGAGATAATTGAGCGTTTAAAATTATTAGGGCTAGGTGAAGTTAAGCCGCTCGAGGAAATCGTTCAATTTAGTCAAGAAGTTGATCCGAACCTGAAAAATATTTTAAAAGGCCTTTTTGTCGTTGATGAGTTGCTTTTAGATAAGGTCGAGACATTGTCCACGATTGGGCTTAAAGGTCTCGTTGATAAGAAAGGAACAATCGTCCTTCACAATGGATCAAATGGTTCAATGTTAAGTGTCGTTAGCGAGAAAGATGCTGCCCAGGGTGTTATTGAAAGAAATAATAAAATTGAGGAACTAAAAGAGCTCTTTGAAGATACGATGGCACTTCTTCAGGAAAAAGAGGAAAAAGAAGCTTCTCTTAAGGCAGAAGTGAATGAGCTTAATGAAAGTTTAGATCATATCCGTAATAATTTAGCTGATCAAAAGGCCGAGTATGCGGCAAAAAAATCGACCTTAGAATCAAAGATGGCCAACCTTGAAACCGGGAATGCACGCTTAGATATTCTTAAAAATAGAAAGGCCGAAATCTCCAAGAAGAGACTTGATCTGATGGAAGCGGAAGAAGGTCTCGATCAAAAAGTGGTTGAGATTGAAGAATATGTTAATGAAAAACAAGAAGTCTTTGATTACCTTAAAGAATCTGTTGAGGATTTAGAGTCTCAATATTCTCAAAATAGAGAAGAATTAATTGAAAAAGAATTACATGCGAAGAGTTTTCAAGAGCGCCTCAATTCAATTAATGGCCAAGTGACAGATGTTGAAGGTCAACTTGAGAGACTTGAGCAGAGAAAAGTATCCAACCAAGAATTGATTGAAAAATATAATACTGAAATTGAAGAAGCTAATAACTCGTTGGGAGAGTTAGAAGAAAATAACCAGGCCAGTGCTTCTGACCTCCAAGAGAAAGACGACGTCCTTAATATTTTAAAAGATGATCTCGTCCTTTTATTGCAACAAATGCAAGAGCGAGAAGAGGAGGCCAAGGGCCTTAATTCCAAAATTAATAAAACGGAAAAAGAAGTAGTCGAAATTGAGACGAAATTGACTCAATATGTTCAAGAAGAAGAGCAAATTGTTCGCAATATCTTTGAAAAACACCAGGTTAATTTACGAGACACCATTGGTAAATTTTTGGAATTTGAAGAGAGTGATTATCAAGAGCTGCAAAATATTGATCAAATGTTCTTTATTGAAACGGAAGAGGGAACGAAAGAAATTTTTCCCGAATCTTATGAGTTTACTCGCCGTTATGGGCAGGACTTGAAAGATCAACATGGCCGTTTAAAGCAATTTAAGTCAGAGTACGCTCGACTAGGAGAGATCAATTGGCAGGCGATTGAGGATTATGAAAGACAAAAGCTACGCTTTGACTTCCTCAGTGTCCAAGAAGGAGAGTTAAGACAATCTCTTGAAGATCTACAAAATGCTATCGCTCATATTGATATCAAATCAAAAGAAAGGTTTAAGATTGCCTTTGAAGAAGTTGATACCCGCTTTCAGAAGGTATTCCCCATTATTTTCGGTGGTGGAAGTGCTAAGTTAAGTGTTTCTGGTGATATTAATGAACCTGAATGTGGTGTCGAAATTATCGCTCAGCCTCCAGGTAAGAAAATGCAGAATATTAATCTTATGTCTGGTGGAGAGAAGGCCCTTACAGCGGTGAGTTTAATTTTCTCTATTTTCCTCGTTAAACCGTCTCCATTTTGTCTTCTGGATGAGGTTGACGCCCCATTAGATGATGCCAATGTGGGTCGTTTTAATGAACTACTAAGAGAAATGAGTAAAGAATCTCAATTCATTCTTATTACCCATAATAAGAAAACTATGGAGCTTAACGACACTCTCTATGGTGTCACAATGCAGGAGCCCGGAATTTCAAAAGCTGTTTCGGTGCAATTACATTAATGAAATCTTTAATAATCACCCTCATCTTTTTGTCTTTGGCGACACAAGCGAAAGGCAATTTTTTACCTAATAGTTTTCAAGCTAATTATGAGACACGATACAAGAGTATCTATAGTGGAAAAATGAAAAAAATACCTGGTAAAATGGAGTATTTATACCCAGGTAGATTTAGTCTTTTGGGCAAGGCCGCTACGATTGTAAGGAACCCGCAAAAAACTTGGTATTATACTCCTCCAGGGCTTGAGGGCGAAGAGGGACAGCTGACAATCACCACGACAAGGCCGGGAGATATTTTTAGCTTATTTGATATGATTAGAAATGGGCTTCATTCAAATAAGAATTTTAAGGTTAAAAAAAATAAAAATATAGCAGAATTAACCTTTAGTAAGGAGCTACAAAAAGAGCTCAATCTTATTAAAGCAACGTTGTATTTCAAAAATTCAATTCGCTTTATGGACTTGATTAAAATTGAATTGAATGAGGCCAGTGGTAAAAATAAAGCTTATTATTTTTCAAAAATAGACACCTCTAAGAAATTTAAAAAAAGCCATTTCATTTTTACGCCCCCCAAAAAGACAAGAATTACTCAATAGCGACTCGGTCATCCATAAAGAAATTCGGGTGAATCCCAAATTTTTCGTCGGCAAATAAACGACGGTAAGTAATAAAGTTACGGAAGACTAATTTGATATATTTTTGGGTTTCGTCGTAAGGTATAGTCTCGATAAATTCGATAGGATCACCCTCATATCTTTGTTTAAACCAACGATTCACGGCCTTTTCACTGGCATTATAACTCGCCACATATTTAATGAAGTTATATTTATGCTTTTTCCGCAATTCTTTAAAGTAGATCGAGGCAAACTCAATATTTTTATCTGGATCGTAAAGATCGAGGTAATTATTAAAAGAAACTTTATACTTCTTTTTTAAATAACGGGCCAATTCAGGAGTAATCTGGAGAACTCCAAAAGCGTCGGCCCAGCTTCTTGCTCTGCTATTAAAAGCAGACTCTTGCCTGGCAATGGACCAAAGAAGGTAAGGATTAACTTCATTTTTACTGGCATGCTTTTTAATGATGGTTTCATAAGGAGTAGGGAAAATGGTCAGTATATTATCTAAGGCAATATCCTTTCTTTTTTCTTCTTCAAGAGAATAAAAATTAATAATACCGCCCATATAATCTTTGGAATAATAATAATAAGGAATTAATGCTGTTTGGTTTTTAAAATTTTTATCTTCGGAAAGAGACTTTAATTGCGCCTTTAGTAGGTCGGGTTCATTGAGGGCAATAAGCCAATTAAATAATTCTATTTCTTTTGATGGCCTAGGATTATGCTTGCTAAGAGGGGAGATCTTTTTATCAATTTCGTAATGAGAAAGGATGCTATAATAATTAAACGCTTCTTCATCGATTATTTTATTAAATAATTGATTCGCCTGCTCTTTGTCATTTAGCTTTTGAAGTGATTTGGCCAACCAAAATGTGAACTTAGAACTAAACTTATCTTTATTATGGTTGATATATTGAGTGAGGAATTCGTTGGCCTCCTTAAAATTACCTTGCTTATAGCGAGACCAAAAGTTGTACCATGTGAGTTTTTCGGCAAAATCCTCACTTAAATCAATTACTTTAAAAGCGGTTGTAAAATATTCTGATGCCCGGGGAACTTCTTTCTTTTCAATATAAATAAGCCCTAGAAGCCAATTTGCCTGCGCAATAAATTCATTCTGATCTGTGCTTTTAAGAATGTGATTGAGTCCTTTGATCGCCTTATCCGTTTCTCCCAATGTCCATTGGGCACGTGCCAATTTAATATAGGTTTTAAAGAGTTGTTTGGTAAGATCAATTTTTGTATGTTGATTATTTTTAATGAGCGATTTAAGCCAATAGGCCTTTGCCTCAACTCCGTCTACGTATTCGCGTTTTTTTCGTTCCTTCTTAATACTCATATTAAGTCGGCCATAAGCTTGTACTTTTAATTCAATAGGGTACTTATCTTTTCCAATTATGCTGCGATAAAGTTTACGTGCTTTTTCGAATTCTCGTATTCCTTCATAATCAACGGCAACGGCATATATATTATCTTCGGTAATTTTCTGATTATACCGAGGGGCGACACTATAAAGATATTTTTGATACTCTTTTTTCGATTCTTGGTTCTTCGACTTTTTCAATTCCTCAATCGCTTCGAGTGTTAATCTTACTTTTTCGGGTTTCGCGACAGTCACTTTGGCCAACTGATATTTGAATTCAGCAATATATTCACTTAGTTTAAATTTTTCGGCCTTCTCTAGCATTGATTGATAATAGAAATTACTAAGCCAAGAAGGAGGAGAAAAGGTTTTAAAAAAGCTAATAAGTGACTCTCTCTCGGTCGGACAAAAATTGACTTCTTGAATTAAAAAAAGAGCTTCAATCGGGCCTTTATAAGAGAGATTAATTTCTTTGATAAGGGTACAACTCTCATTAAAGTTTTCTTCTGCGAATTTTTTTTTGGCCAAGTGATATTGAAACGCTATTTTTTTATAAGCGGGGTCATTGTCTAAAATAGGCCCGGCCGAATTTTCAGATAAGGTAATTGCTGTTGGAAGGTCGAGAGATGAGTTTTCCGAAAGTCCAGCGCATCCAGCTATAAAGATAGTCAGTATCGTTGCTAAGTTGAATAATATTTTTGTTAAATTCATTACGAATTCCTTTATTTTCAATAGGTTAGTGGAATGACCTGAGCGAAAAAAGTTCATAAGCCTTTAAAAAGACACTTATTTATATTAAAAGGCAGCTTAACGTCTTTTTCAATGGGTGCAATATGTCGTATACCGGTAATCATTTACCTAACCAAAATTATCCAAAATTTGCAGACAAAACCGTTTATTTTACGTCCTTAGGATGTTCTAAAAACCTTGTCGATTCTCAAGTCATGTTAGGCCATATGGGGCTTGATGGTTTTACTATAGCCACTGCCCCGGAAGATGCCGAGGTTATTGTCGTCAATACTTGCTCTTTTATTGAAGCGTCAAAAACAGAATCAGTCGATACTATTCTTGAGTTGGCCGATTATAAAAATGAAGAAATCGGAAAATGTCAGGCCCTAGTGGTTTCAGGTTGTATGGCACAAAGATATAGTCAGGAATTGGAAAAAGAGCTACCGGAGGTAGATCTTATCATTGGGACTGGTGAGTATAATAAGATTACAACCCTATTACGCGCTTTTGAAGATCGGTCGTTAGAAAAAAAATCATTCGTTGAAATTCCAAAATTTATTCATACTGAATTTGACCCGCGTTTGAATACGTCGCCATTCTACACCGCGTGGTTAAAAATTTCCGAAGGCTGTAATCGCAATTGCACCTTTTGTATTATTCCCACCTTGCGAGGGCGCTTAAGATCTCGTAGCGTCGATAGCCTTATAGCAGAAGCAAAAAAGCTCGCTGCTGATGGAGTGAGAGAGTTAAATCTTATTTCCCAGGATCTTTCTGATTACGGGGTTGATCTTGGGGATAGTGACAATTTATTTGCCCTTTTGACGGGACTAGAAGAAGTCCAAGGAGTCGATTGGATTCGCTTATTTTATTTTTACCCAGATGAGTTAACCGATGAGGTCATTGAATTAATGGCGAGGTCTAAGAAAATTTGTTCCTACCTTGATATGCCTGTCCAGCATTTTTCGGATAATGTTTTAAGACGGATGAACCGTAAGATTACTGGCGACCAAATTATGAATCGCGTTCAAAAGTTAAAAGAATTAATTCCAAATATAGTACTTCGTACTTCTATTATTGTTGGCTTTCCTGGCGAAACAGAAGAAGACTTTCAAAAATTGCTAAAGGGTGTTGAAGAAGCAGAATTTAATCACCTTGGCATTTTTCGCTATTCTGATGAAGAGGGAACGCCTGCTTTCCGTTTAAAGAACAAGGTTGATCAAGATATAATCGAAGAGCGCTTTGATCAATTATTTGAAGTGCAAAAGGAAATTGCCCGTAAGCAGAATCAGAAATTTCTAGGTAGAGACATTGAGGTTCTTATTGAAGGAGAGCATGAAGAAACTGAGTTACTGATTCAAGGTCGTCACTTTGGTCAAGCACCAGATATTGACGGGAAAGTCATTATTAACGATTTGGCCGGTAAAGAGTTAAAGGTCGGAGAAATTGTTAAGGTTAGAATAAACGAAGTTCTCGATTACGATTTAGTCGGTGGGATCGCATAAAATCACTGTGTGATTATAAATTTTAAGCATATAATAAATATCGGAGTTTTTATGCGTCGACATTTATTATATTGTGCTTTTATTTTTCAATCCTCTTTTGCCTATGCCAACGAATCGGTTATTAAAGATAAGATAGGTCCTTATATTGTTAGTATAATTGGCCAGGAGAGAGCTAAGACTTGGTTTGATATTGAAACTCATGACATCAAAATGCCTGATTTAACTCAATTAAAAAAAACAAATAAAAAAACGATTGAATACCAATATAAGAAGAAAAATGAGTCCATTGATCAAAAAAAGAAAGCTCGTTATGACGAGCTTTTTGTTCGTGAAGTATTTTTAGCGATTCGTAATTTTAAAGCACAAGATAAAGATCTTGTCAGATGGCTTAATGTCCTCAAGCAAGGGGGAAGCCGAGAAGGAGTTTATCGCGCACTTATTTTGGATCATACCTATAAGGGTCTGGAAAACTTTGATAAACCGATTAATGATTCAGTCGTTGATTTTGCGATCTCCTTTATGGATATATATTTGGGCCATCATATAACCCAAGAAAAAATTGACCTCTTTAATTTTTATACATTAAAGCGTTTGGTCGCCGAGAAATCATTAGAAATATTTGATGAACTCTTCGTTCGTGATGAAGAGGAAGCTTATAATTGGTATGCTCTTTTTTCAGCTGATATTGCCAAGAAGTTCAAAAAATCGTGGAAGAATGAAGTACGTATTAATGAAAGCCCAGAGTTTCACCGCAATTGGGCCAAAGCCGTCCCCCTCCAGCATATTAAATCAGAAATATTCATTAAGGTGCATCTTTCATTCAATGGATTAATTCAATAAATCGACGGTGAAAATAGGTTCACGCAATCCCATCATTGAACTAATTAGTCTTTCAACGCCAATGGCGATGCCGGATGAGAAAGGGAGACCTTTTTCTAGGGCCTGGTAGAGGAGAGTTGGTTCTGGCAAATGGTATTGGTAGAGGTTTTGTTTTTCTTTTTCGTATTGTTTGAAAATTATTTTTTGATCCTCAAGGGAAGTCACTTCATTAAAGCAATTGCCAATTTCAACTCCGTTGATATAGATCTCAAAACGTTCAGCAACTTTAGGGTTGTCTTTTTTTAATGTGGATAAGGCCCGCAGGTGATAAGGAAATTCTTTGAGAATGATAACGGGATATTTATTTAATTGGGGCTCAATTAAATTGAGAAAGAGAAGGAAATAATAATCATCCCAGCTCATTTTCTCATCTTCGACATACAAGGATGAAAATTGGGTCTTCATTAATTGTTTAATTTCTTCCAATTGTAGATAATTGAAAATATCAATATTAAGGATATCACTAAAAATTTCTTGAATGGTTTTGATCGGTATCGGGCCATTCGTTATTTTTGGGTAACCAAGAGATTGGAATTTCTTCTCGAGAAAAAGAATAAGATGGCGGCAATCTTCCATAATCTTAGAATAATGATGGCCAGCTCGATACCATTCAAGCATTAGAAATTGAGAACGGTGGTGATCTGATTTAGGCTCATCTCTAAAAGAATAATTAAGGGTATAAATATTTTTAAGACCTAGGGCGAGGACGTTTTTCATCCAAAATTCAGGAGAGGTATTTAAAAATCCATGATGCTGGTTTCGGCCATAGGTGGAAGAGACAGTAAAAGGATGAATATGGGGCTCCATGCCTGGATTGGACACCAATGGAGGTGATGGCACTTCCAGGAAGTCATTTTCTTGAAAAAATTCTTTTATCCAATTATATCCATGAAAAAGGGGCAAAATGTTGTGCTGCTTCATTTTATGCGCTTTGTGCAAAGGTTGTCTTTTGTTTTTCTCTTTGTCATAGTGCCTCTAAATTTGCAAGGAGTAGAATCTAATGGAAGCGTTAATCACAGAATTATATAGAATCTTAGGCGTTGAGCTTATGGCCAATGAAGGAGATGTATTTGGATTGGCCGCGATTTTATTTATTCTTTTGGCCTCAATATTTAAATTATGTGAAAAGGGTGGGGCCCCGCGTGTTTCTGAAGATATTCCCAAAAAAGACGTAGAGCTTGAGCAACCTATTGCTAAAGAGAAGGAAGAACCATTAGGTCCTACCGTTTCTGAAGCTCCTCCAATTGTTGAAATAAAAGTTTCTTGGTCAGATAAATTGAAAAAAGGGTTATCGCAGTCTCGCAATGAAATCTGGGGCAAGCTAGGTAGCTTTTTTGGCAAGGGTTCTTTAAGTGAAGAGCAATTAGAAGAGGTGGAAGAACTTCTTTATTCTGCTGATATTGGACCAAAAATGGTGCAAGAGCTTATTGAAGGCCTAGAAGAAAAGAATAAAGAAGCGAACTTCGATCAGGGTGCGTTTAAAGAGTTTTTAGGAGGCTTTATTCGCGAAAAAATGGGCCCGATTCAAACATCTGTAGATACTGGACTTTTTGAATTTAATAAAGAAAAAGGCCTGAAGGTTATTATGATCGTTGGTGTTAATGGTGCTGGTAAAACAACCACTATTGGAAAATTAGCGACAAAATTGACTGCTCAGGGGGCCAAAGTTGTTGTGGGTGCCTGTGATACCTTTCGCGCTGCGGCGGTTGACCAATTGCAAGTGTGGTGTGAACGTTCAGGGGCCACGATGATTCGCGCCAAAGAAGGGTCGAACCCTAGTGGCGTTGGTTACGAGGCCTTGCAAAGTGCGATGGCGCAGAAAGCGGATTATTGCATTCTTGACACGGCGGGACGTCTGCATACCAAGGGGAATCTTATGGAGGAGTTAAAAAAGAGTAAAGAAGTTCTAAAGAAGCTTGATCCGAGTGCTCCTCATCACACCCTTTTGGTTCTTGATGCAATTACCGGTCAAAATGCAATGCGGCAAGCGGAAGAATTTCATCAGACTCTTGATTTAACAGGCCTTATTTTCACAAAATGTGACGGCTCCTCCAAGGCAGGGAGTGCTATTTCAATTGTTGAAAAATTAAATGTACCCATTACTTATATTGGTGTTGGAGAGAGTGTTGAGGACCTAAATACCTTTCACTTGGATGATTATATTGATGCCCTGTTGGCCTGACTTTATGCCACGCTTGGCTTTGACGTGCACATAGAAATGCTTTAACCTGATACGGTATGGATAATCAAATAGAAAAAAGAGAATATGACATTTTAGGTTATAAGGTCAAAATTAAGGCCGAAGATATGGATTCTTCTATTAGTCCAATGCAAGTTGTGGATAAAATTGAAGAAGAATCATTAAAAATCAGGGAAAATTTCCCAGGTCTCAATCAGGGGCAATTGGCCATGTTAACGGCCCTTAAGCTTGCTGAAGAATTATTGACTTTAAGAGCTGAGTATAAAGAAAATGTAGAAACCTTCCAGGGAATAACTGGGAATGTTCAGCGTTTTATTGAAGAAGTATCGCCAACAACAGTTTAAATGGTGTGACTAATTCAAGCCAAAAAAATCTTGCCCGAAAGTTCGTAAAAAAGAGGTTTGCGAACGTTTCTAAGCTGGATTGGAAAAATAAAAATGATCTATTGTCCCTTCAGCTAATCCAATTTTTAGGACGAAAAGAAGGATTTCTCAAAAGTTCACTTGATTGTCCAAACGATAATTTAAGAGTTGGAGCTTATGCCCCTATGAGTACAGAAGCCAATTGGTATTCTGAGGGATTGAATCAACTCGAGATTAAATGGGCCTTTCCCCGCTTTACGGCCCAAGGGGAGATGGATTTTTTCTTTTCGGGAATAAAGGAATTAATACCATCAAATTGTTTTGGGCCTGAAATCCTTGTGCCCCCTCGTGATGCAAAAATAGCATCCAAGGAAGAGTTATCGTGCTTACTTATTCCTGGTATCGCATTTGATACTCAGGGGGATCGTCTTGGAAAAGGCGGAGGTTATTACGATAGATATTTAAAAATGTTTACTGGTTTTAAAATAGGAATATGTTTAGAAGAACAAATCTTGGAAAAGGTGCCTTCTTGCAATCATGATATGGCCATGGACTACGTGGTTACTGATAAGCAAGTTTATGATTTTAGGACCTAGGCCATAATTTGCCATTTTATTATTGAGGAGAAATTGAATGGATATAACAATGATTTTAGCAACGGCCTTATTTTTGCTCGTTGGTCTTGCCGTAGGATATTTTATTCGCAATCAAGCTGTGGTCAGTGAAAAGAAGCAATTACAGGGAAAGGGCGATGGCATTATCGAAAAGGCAAAAGAGCAGGCCAATGAGATTAAGTATAAGGCGAGAAAAGAGGCGAAGCTAATTGCCAAAGAGGAAAAAGAGATTGCTGAGCAAGAGTTAAGAAAAAAGCTAGGCGATTTTAAAAATCAGGAAAAAGAACTGGCCTCAAAAGAAAGTAAGTTGGCCAATAAAATTGCTGAGCAAGAAAAAGAAGTAGAGAGGGTTAAACGTCTTGAGGCGGAAGCGATTGAATCTCGTAAGCGCATCGACCAAGAAGTGGAACGTTATAAACAAAAGCAAGAAGAATTAGCTCATAAATTAAGTGAAATGAGTGGGATGACAAGGGAAGAGGCCAAATCTGAGCTCGTAAAAGCAATGGAAGAGGAGGCGAAAGTTGATTTCGCTAAAGAATATAGAAGACTAGAAGAAGAGTACAAAGAAGAGGCCGAAGGTAAGGCCAAGAGATTAGTTGGTATCGCGATTCAGCGTTTTGCCGGCGAATATGTGGCAGAGAAAACTATCTCAACTGTTAATTTGCCGACTGATGACGTCAAGGGGCGATTGATTGGTAGAGAGGGGCGAAATATTCGCGCTTTCGAGCAAATCTGTGGTGTTGACCTAATTATCGATGACACGCCTGAGGTTGTTGTTATTTCTTCTTTTAATGTGATCCGCCGCGAAATTTCTAGGCGAACGATTGAAAAGCTAATTGCGGATGGGCGAATTCATCCTGCAAAAATTGAAGAGTTTCACGATAAATCAAAAAGTGAACTTGAGAAGGAATTATTAGATTTGGGTCAAAAAGCGCAAATGGAAATAGGCGTTCATGGGATTCACCCTGAAATTTTAAAGCTAGTTGGTGCTCTTAATTGGAGAACTTCCTATACTCAAAACCAATATCAACATGCGTTGGAAGCCGCTTTTATTTGTGGAACTATGGCGGCAGAATTAGGACTTAATGTGAAACAGGCCCGTCGCGCTGGTCTTCTCCATGATATTGGGAAAGTCATTGATGCCTCAGCTGAGGGCTCTCATGCCGTGATTGGTGCCGATTTTGCGAAAAAATATGGCGAAGCACCTGATATTGTCCATGCTATTAGAGCGCATCATGATGATGAAAAACCTGAGTCAGTTCTGGCCCACTTGGTAGCTGCCTCTGACGCCCTTTCCGGTGCCCGTCCAGGTGCACGAAAAGCAATGATGGAGTCTTATGTATCACGCTTAACAGATATTGAAGAAATCGTTAATACATTTGATGGCGTTTCACGCTCTTATGCCATTTCGGGTGGTCGAGAAGTTCGAGTTTTCGTTGAAAACGACAAGGTTAATGATGAGGAAACAGTTATGCTTTCACGAGATATTGCTAAGAAAATTGAAAGTGAAATGTCATACCCGGGAACAATCAAAATTACAGTTTTAAGGGAGACTAAAGCAGTCGGTGTGGCGAAGTAAGGTCTGGCCACGTCTTAATTCTTTTTCGGGAGAGGAGGATCTCTATGTTTCTCTTCTCCAATTCTTTCACTTATACTAATCTATAGAAATTGTACTTTTGCAGAAATTATCAGGGAGTGATTATGTCTGCGCTTTATGCTTTAGTTACAGGCTGTTCTTCAGGCATTGGCCTTGAAATGACTTATTACTTATTGGAAGAGGGTTATGTCGTTTTCGGAGGAAGTCGAAGCTATCCAGACATTTCTCATCCTCATTTTATTCCCCTTAATGTTGATGTTCGTAACGAGCAATCAGTTATTAAAATGTTTAACGAAATTTCTAAGCAGGCGATTGGACTTCATGTCATCGTCAATAGTGCAGGGGTTTTTGAGGCCAATCCGGTGGTAAAGATGCCGAGTGAGAGTTTTAAAAATCATCTCGAAACAAATGTTTTAGGCCCTTTTCATATATTTAAGCATAGCTTTCCACTCCTTATAGAGAGAAAGTCCCATATCATTAATATTTCCTCTATGGCCGCCAAAAGAGGCTATGCCCAAGCGTCGGCGTATTGTGCTTCAAAATGGGCGCTTAGCGGGCTATTGGAATCCGTGCGTGAAGAATGGAAAAATTTGGGGATTCGCTTTACAACGCTTGTACCTGGCCCAATTGATACACCCCTTTGGGAAAAAATGGAGTCCGCTATTGACCGCGAAAAAATGCTAGACCCAGAGGACTTTATTCACGTTTTTGAAATGGTTCTTAAAAGTCCACTTAATATGGTCTTTAGAGAAATTGTTTTCCAAGATAAAGATTGTTTTATGAGTTAATTATGGCCGATAAAAAATTAGGTTTTATCATTGCTTTCATAACGATTGGCCTGATGCTCCCTTCTTGGTACTGGGGATTTCGCCCATTCTTGGTCGTCTCTTTTTTGTTAGGTTTTGTTTGGCCACTAATCGTTCTTGAAAATAGTCAGGAAGAAAAAGCAAGACTCTCACTATTGTGGATAATTGAAAAATATAATAATGCGATATTGGTGTTATTAGGGGAGAGGATTAAAAATGAAAAATTTCATTTTATTATTTTGCTTTGTCCCGTTTGGATTTTTTATCTTGTGTTAATGATCTTATATTTTAACCCTCTTGGAATATTCGCCCACGCCCTAGGGAACACTATTTTTTATTTCTATTATAGACGAATTAATTTATCGAGTTGATTGAGATACATGAGATACTCATTTATTTCGCGTGACCTCAAAAAAAGGCTGCGAATTGTTTCTCCATTTTTATAATCAAGAAAAATTTGGTGACTTAATCCCTTGAAGCGTTTAAGGATATGATCATCATCCAGACCATTGTCGCGATATTTTTTTAGGAGAGTGATAAAATAGAGTTGAATATATTCACATCTTTCAAATAATAAAAGCTCATCATTAATCATATGAATGCGATTTTTGTTTTCCTCAAAGGTTTCCGCAATCCAAGGTGTTTTCATCGCACCTCTACCTAGCATGACTGAATGACAATTGGTATAATCGAACATTCGCTCAACATCTACTGGCGTCCAAATATCCCCATTCCCAATAATAGGAAGAGAAGTGAGTTGCACTGCTCTTTTGATATAGTCCCAATTGGCCTTCCCCTTATATGCTTGTTCTCTTGTCCGGCCATGAATGGTAATGGCCTCGACTCCCTCATCTTCAATGAGATGAATAATATCCTCAAAAAGGCGATCATCTTTATATCCAACGCGTATTTTGACGGAAAAAAAGCCAGAAAAATAAGTTCTTATCTCACGCAAGACTTGTTGAAGAAGCTTCAGGTCCGATAGTAGAAAGGCGCCACCTCGGTGGGCATTTACCTTTTTTGAGGGGCAACCTAGATTGAGGTCAAGATGGTGAAAGTTGAGGTCACTTATCTTTTGGACCACTTCGGCCATAGGCGCCTCTGGCGACGCTAGAATTTGGTAACTGGTTTTTTGACTAAGCTCTTTCTTCGCAAAAACCTGCTGACCAAAATGTTTAAGAATAATGCGTTTGGGAATATGGGCATTTTTTGGAATGCGTAAAAAATCTGTGGAGTAATAACTCCATGCAGGAAACATCTCATTGATGGCGAGGCGATAGGTTTCATCGGTGACGCCCTCCATGGGGGCAAAACATATAGATCCGGGGGTTATTGGACATTGCATAAACAGCTTATAAGGAAATTGACAGCATTCGTCTATGACTTTATTAATCTAAGGGTTCATGCTACAGAGGTTACTGGAGGTTGCGTCATTGATAATACCAGTTTCAGTTGTCATTCTTTTAGATAAGAGTTCCTCGACTCAAGAGTATCGTATTTTTTGTCAGAGGCGGCGTGAAAATGGCCCTCTAGATGGTTACTGGGAGTTTCCCGGGGGCAAGATTGAGGTTCAGGAAACTGCTGAAATGGCGGCAAGTCGGGAGTTCCTTGAAGAGGTAGGTTTTTCATTAGATGAAATCGCGCTCTTTAAAATCTATCCTTTTTCCTATAAAGATAGAGAGGTCATCTTACACGTTTTTTTAGCATCGCTGGCGCGATGCGGCGAGCGGTTGAAAAATAAGGGAAGGTGGTTTGATCTCAATTTAGATGATCAAGAATTGGACGGGAGGCCATCGATTCCCGCTGCCAATCAATTAATAATTAGCGACTTATGTCGGTTTTTGGCAGATAAAGATGCCAACCAATGGGACTTAATATGGGAGACATCCTTAACCTAGCTGAGCAATTCTTTTTAAGCTTATCTCTTGGTGTAACAATTTTATTTTTTATTATTCAAACGGAGAAGACGGGTGCTGGGCTGATGCGACTGTTTTCTTCGGTTGCCGGGATTTCAAGTTTTGTCGCTTGTTTATTGTATTTAAGTTATGGGCCATTATTATCACCTCAATCTTTGGCCTATTTGTTGGCAAGCTTTTTTCATTTAATCGTTTATTTGAATCATAAAGATCAAAAGTCTCCCGTGATGTGGGGTCTTTATATTGGGCAAATTCTCACCATGTCTTTCGCTTTATGGGAGTTTCATAATCATAATCTGAAAGTATGGAGCTTTTTTCTATCTTCAACTCTTTTGCTTGGCTCTGTTACTTTTTCCATGATTCTTGGCCATTGGTATCTCGTTACGCCTAAGCTTTCAGAAAAGCTTTTGTTAAAGGGTGTGCATATTATGATAGGCATTCTTGTTTTAAAGGTTATTCTGACAACGGTGATGATCGGAATGGATTGGCAATTATTCCAAAGTGGTGCCGAGGGCGCTATGGGCTATATGTTTAACTGGATTATGCTGTCTATGCGAGTGGGTTGGGGTTATTTGGTCGTGGCCGGCATGAGTTATTTTACCTGGAGACTAGTCAGAATGCGTTCAATCCAATCGGCGACAGGTGTTCTTTATGCGATGACCTTCTTTGTTTTTATCGGTGAGCTTATTTCATCTTATTTCTTTTTTGAGTATGGGGTTTATTTATGATGGAGGTTACTCTTACCTGCCCGGAATGTGGCAGCGGTATTAATATTCTTCCAAGCGCTGAAGCAGATAAGGCCGAGTGTAATGTTTGTCAGCATAGGGTAGCTGTCCATTTTAATGCGGACCACGAGAAGGGGATTCTAAAGATTTGTCCTTGTTGTGAGCGGAAAGATTTTTATAAACAAAAGGATTTCAATCGCAAGATTGGTGTGGCGCTTTTCGTGATTGCCGCTATTCTTTCCATTTTTACTTATGGGATTAGCTTTATCGTCCTCTATCTTTTTGACCTGTTATTATTTAAAAAGTTAGGGAGCATTGCGATCTGTTATAAATGCCAAACAATCTTCCGTAATGTATTGAATATTAAGGAATTAGCTAATTTTGATCATGAGATGAATGATAGAATAGTGTATTCTGACCACGATTTTGAGGGAAAACCCTTGGAGCACTAAATTTTAACTTATTGATTTTACTGATCCCATGGACATTATTTCAATCTGGGTATAAAATAAATAAATAAAGGTTTTTCATTGATTCCTATCGCGTTAAAGCTTTGAGGATATTTGAGTGAACTTTAATAAGGAAAGCTTATCGAACCTCCGCCGATCACAGAAAAAGGCCCTCATTTTAGGCATAATAACCAAAGAGTGGATCTTTCTTTTAACTCATTGTCTTATTCTTATATGAAAAGGCCCCAACGAAGGGTCAGGGTTTAATATATGGAACAAGTGTCATTATATGAAATAGTTCTTTTGGTATTGTGTTTTATAACCTCAGGTTTTTTTTCAGGCTCAGAGGCCGTCTTGATGTCGATCGGTTTAGACCGGGCCAAACAATTAATAGAGGAAGGGGGCGGCAAAGGACGTGCTCTTAATTTTATGGTGGAGAGGCCAAACGAATTATTGGCCACCATTTTAGTGGGAAATAATGTGGTGAATATCTTGGCCGCTTCTTTGGTGACCACGATTACCGCCCGTCTGTTTGCATCCGATGCTATTGGTATTTCAACCGGGGTCACCACTCTCGTTATTCTTATTTTTGGAGAAATTATTCCTAAGACTTTTGCCCGTACTCATGCCGAAAAGCTTTCTGTATTTGTTATATTTGTTCTAAGAGCTTTGGGTATTCTATTATTTCCTATTATTCAGACAATGGTTTTTATTATTAAAACAGTTCTCGGTGAAAATGCTGAATTGACCGGGAGAATGGTCACCAAAAACGATATCGAATATATGATTAATAAGGCAGGGAATGAAAAGACTATGGATTCCAAGCAATTGGACCTTCTCAATAGTATTCTTGAGTTCCCCACCATAAAAGTAAAAGACATTATGGTATCGCGGGTTAAGGTTAAATTTATTCAACATGATTTAACGTTCGAAGAAATGTTAGAATTGGTACGAGAGGATGGCTTTTCTCGCTATCCTGTTTGTGAAGAAGTCCTCGATTCAACGCTAGGTTTTGTTCATGTTAAAGATTTGGCAACCGTTCGTGGTGAGGGAAAACAAAAATTTAATATTAGAGATATTATTAAAGAGCCATTTTTTGTCTATGAACATATGAAAATTCAAGCTGTATTTGATCATATGAATCGCAAGAAAAATCATATGGCCTTAGTCAAAGATGAGAACGGTCTCGTCGTTGGTATCGTTACTTTAGAGGATATCATTGAAGAAATTTTTGGAGAAATCCAAGATGAGCATGATGAAGATGAAGTCCTCCGGGCCCAATCAGTCGGTCAATTATCCGGTGAGGGGGTTTTAGTTGATGGAACCATTTCTTTGCGGGATCTTTATGGGGAATTCGATATCAAAATTCCGCTCAATGATCATTACTCTACGTTGGCGGGATTCATCCTAGATATGCTTGGCAATAATTTTCCTGAGAAAAATCAGATTATAGTATGGCATGGTCTAAGTTTTGAATTGATGGAAGTTGAAAATTTTGAAATTAAGCAAGTTCGTATTAAAGATGTCGATGGTGAGAAACATTTCTTTTCCAAAAAAGAAGCTCAAGGTGTAGGATCTGATGAGGAGCTTACTGATGAGTCCCCTAATATTCTGGTCGATATTCGAGAATCATAAAGGATTTCTATTATGATGAGTGAAAAAATATATCCTATCGCAGTGATAGGGGGTGGAGCTGCGGGAACGATGGCCGCGCTAAGGGCCATTCTCAATAATGATGAGGTTATTGTTTTCCCCGGGTCCTCGCGAGATAGAAGAAGATCTCGTGCTTTTTGGGTCGCGAAAGTTGAAAATATTCCCGCTCACTTTAAATACCGTAAAGGAATTGTTGAACCAGGAAAGGAGACTTTTTCGTGGATTGCGGAGAGTGACTTTAAAGATAATTTCCATTTAATTAAAAATACTGGCATTGAAGAGATTAGAAAAATCGACGATTTTTTTCAGCTGATGACCCACAAGGGAGAGACCTATAGAGCAAAGCACATCATCCTTTGTACTGGTGTGATGGATGTTCAACCAATGATTGATGGCTCTATTGATCCTATTCTCCCCTACGCCAATGTGCAATTGGCCGATTATTGTTTGCGTTGTGATGGGCACCATGTCTTTGGAAAAAAAACGAGTGTCATTGGTCACGGCAATGGTGCCGCATGGGTCAGTATTATGCTTTATGAGCGCTATAAAACACCTTCAATGGCAGTCCTAACCAATGGGGAAGAGCCTGAATTTACTGAAGAGACACAGGCCCTTTTAGATCGTTATGGCATCGAAGTTAGGAAAGAGCGGATTACCAAAGTATTAGGTAAAGCGAAGGACTTAATTCTTGAGGGCTTTGAGCTCGAGGGAAAAACTCGTTTTGAGACAGAGATCTGCTTTATTTCTCTAGGGATGATTTGTTATAATGAGTTGGCCGTTCAGCTGGGGGCCGAAGTAGATGACCGAGGTTTTGTTATCACGGATGCGAAGGGCCTTTCTAGTGTTGAAGGCCTTTATGTTGCGGGTGATTTGCGCGCGGGCATTAAGAAGCAAATCTATACCGCTTGGGATTCTGCCGTTGATAGTGCTGATGCGATCAATGGCCTTATCCGTCAAAATAAAAGAAACTCTTAGGCAGGTTTAAAGGTAATCGTACCAGCTTGTTGACACTTGGCCCGACAGGCAAGCCTTAGGGTTGCGTTGGGAACTTCCTGGATTTTTTTCTTAAGATGATCGAGCGTATCCTGCTCAACCGCTCCAGCTGCACTTAAAAGATCATCTCCCTCTATTACCCAAACTTTGCAAGCACCGCAGCTTCCCGATAGACAGCCATGGGGTAAATCGCCTCTTGCCTCGGAGCATTGATCAAAGAGAGTCTTGTCATTTTCAGTGGTTATATTGATTTTTATCATTATTTATCCGGGTTCGACACGGTGGGTATATGTATTTCATTAACTAATTCTTATAGTCACCAATTCTATGAGATTCAATTGGGCTTGTCTGCATTTTTGTAGTCAGCAGTTTAGGAGTTAGTTCATGATAAGCTTTGAAAAGTTATACGCTGAAGGACATGAGGAAGTAGTCTTTTTTAGTGACCCATCTTGCAATTTAAAGGCCATCGTTGCGATTCATAACACAACTTTAGGGCCGGCACTTGGCGGAACAAGAATGTGGCCATATGCTTCAGAAGAAGAGGCCGTTTATGATGTTCTTCGTCTTTCAAAAGGCATGACTTACAAAGCGGCCGTTTCTGGTCTTAACCTTGGTGGTGGGAAAGCTGTTATTATCGGTGATCCTAAAAAAGATAAATCGGAAGCTCTTTTTCGTTCCTACGGTCGCTTCTTAGAATCACTTAACGGTCGCTATATTACCGCTGAGGATGTGAATATTGGGGTTGAAGATATTGAACATATTTTCACTGAAACTTCCAATGCTGTTGGAGTGGCGAAAACTCATGGTGGCTCAGGCAACCCTTCTCCCTATACCGCTCGCGGCGTCTTTAAGGGAATGGAGGCCAGTTGTGCTAAGGTTTACGGAGATCGTTCTTTAAACGGCAAAGTTGTCGCCCTTCAAGGTGCTGGCTCAGTTGGTCGTTTTTTAGGAGAATACCTACATAAGAATGGTGCGAAGGTTTTCTTTACAGATATCAATGAAAAAAATATCGAGTTATTCAAGCAGGCCTGCCCAAGTGCTGAGTTTATTGGCGTAGAAGAAATTTACGATGTTGATTGCGATATCTACGCTCCTTGTGCGCTAGGGGCAACAGTTAATGATAATACTATCGACCGTCTTAAGTGCAAGATCGTTGCAGGTGCTGCTAATAATCAATTGGCCGAACCACGTCACGGAGATATCTTAAGAAAGAAAGATATCCTGTATGCACCTGATTATCTGATCAATGCTGGTGGATTAATGAATGTTAGTATCGAGTTTGAAGGATGGTCTGATAATAAGGCCACTCGTATGGTCGATACTATTTATGACACCACGATGAAGATTTTCAAAATTTCTGATGAGCAGAACATTCCTGTTTATAAAGCGGCTGACCTGCTTGCAGAGGCGCGTATTGAGTCCATTAAGCAAATCCAAGGTCGCTATCTTGGCAATGTCTCTCACCGCTTTCCGGGGCGCAAGAAAAGATACTAATTTACTCCAACATTTTAAGCGATAGAGAATCCGGGACCTTAAATCTCCGGATTTTCTATACTTAGGGAGAGGGAAGGCATTTGCCGCATTGTGTTTTAATCTTCTTTTTTCCTATAATAAACTCTATGAAGGGTTTCTTTAAAATAATACTCCTTTTCACTTCTTTGCTCTCCTTTGGGCCTTTGAACCTTGTTTGGGGAGCGATTGACTTTCAGGATGGGATCTTTCCCGAGTTAGTGGGATCTGGCCGATCTCTGGCCATGGGGAATGCTTTTATTTCTAAGGTGGATGATGCAAGTTCAGCGTTCTTTAACCCCGCTGGGCTGGGAACTGTTCGTTATGCCCATATGCATTTATCTAATTTTCATTTTGAGGTCAATAAAGGCTGGATTCAAATGGGGACGGGCGGTAGCGTCACCGATGGGACTTCAAATTTGATGAGCAGTTTGAGCATGGATGGGACTCGTAAACTTTTATTAGAAAATAAAGGTAAATTATCCCATGCCCGAATATCCTTAATGCCCAATTTTACCACTCGTTATTTATCTTTTGGTTATATGCTGTCTAAGCAACAACGGGCGACTTTAGGCGAAGATGCAGGAGCTCAATTGGAGTATGCCGATCGCCTTGATCACGGGCCTTATGGAAGTTTAAATATTTCAATTTTTGGGGGCGTCTTTAAGATTGGTGCGACAGCTGTCTTGCTTAACCGTAATGAGGACCTTGGTGAAGCGGATCCCAATGAAACATTGACCATTGATTATAAGAAGGGAGTCGCCCTCATTATCATATCAGGGGCAAAGCTGACTCTGCCCATCGAGTTTTTACCGACATTTTCTGCAAAAATGAACAATTCGACTCAACAAAAGTTTTCAGGAGATGACGGTCCCGCGGATATTATTAACTCTATTGATTTAGGCTTTTCCATTACCCCTCAGATTGGCAAGCAGGTTAGGATCCATATGGAAGCGAATTTGAAAGACGCCACGCTTAAGCATAGCTCTTTAACAACGACTCGTCGCATAACTGCTGGCCTTGAATTTGATATCGCTCGAACCTTTTTTATGCGCTTTGGTTATGGTGACGGCTATGGCTCAGCAGGTCTAGGGATTCGCTCGCGGCATTTGGAATTTGATTTAACGACTTATGCTGTTGATACTTCAAGTTCATCCTTTCGCGGTAAGGAAGATCGCCGTTTCGCAATGACGCTCTCCAGCGGGTTTTAGACATTCTCTATCCTTTTAGGTACAGTATCGCAAATCTCAAATTTGAGTGGGGAATCAGTATGCTGGAATCTACAGAGAGTATATCTATGAAGAAGTCTAATAAACCGGAATCAACAACGAAAAGAATTGAGTATAAATTAAAACTCGCTAAAAAATATGATCTGAAGAAAGACGACCTTGTTCAATTCATGCGTCAAATCTATATTTCACGGAAAATCGACGACGCAGAAATTCAAATGAGAAAACAATCAAAGGCCTTTTTCCAAATTTCTGGTGCTGGCCATGAAGGTGTTTTAGTGGCCGCGGCCAAATCGATGAAACCAAAATATGATTGGTTTATCCCTTATTACCGAGACCGTGCTCTTTGCTTGGCCCTGGGTGTAACCCCTTATGAAATGCTCTGTCAGGCCAATGGTAATGTGGGTGACAAGGCCTCTCATGGCCGTCAAATGCCAGCTCATTGGGGCCATGTCGATTACAATATTGTGAACAAATCTTCTTGTACTGGCACCCAATTTTTACAGGCCTGTGGCATTGCCGAAGCTGGAGAATACCTCCAAAAATTAAAAGACGAAGGCCATGATACTGAAGGAAATGCCTTTGAAAGAGACGAAGTTGTCTATACTTCAAGTGGCGATGGGACGACTTCTCAAGGAGAGTTTTGGGAAGGGATGACTACCGCCGTTGTTAACAAGCTACCAGTTCTTTTTCACATTGAAGATAATGGTTTTGCTATTTCAACCCCGGTCAGCGTACAAACTCCTGAGGGCTCTATTTCAAAGGCCCTTTCTAATTTTCCAGGGCTTAAGATTTTTGAATGTGATGGCAATTGTCCTATTGAATCTTATGCCGCCTTTTCGGAAGCGGTTAGACATATCCGTGCTAAAAAAGGCCCGGCCTTAGTTCACTCCCATGTGACAAGACCTTATTCTCACTCTCTATCGGACGATCAAAGCATGTATCGGACGGAAGATGAAATCATTAAAGAATCTGAAATAGACGTCATTAATTCTTATCCGCAATTACTGAAGGATACTGGGATTATGAATGAAAAAGACCTCACTAAACTTTATGATGAGGTGAATGCAGAGGTTCGTACGGCGATGGAGAAGGCCATCAAAACACCGTGGCCTGCGAAAGAGGACTCTCTTAAGCATTTGTATTCTGAAGATTCCGATATTACTGGTGAGCAATTTGAAACACGACCGGTTTTAGATGGTAAGGACGATATCCCTATGGCCGGTGCCATTAATAAAGTTCTAAAAGAAGAATTTGCTAAAAATCCTCTTTTAAGGATGTTTGGCGAAGATGTTGCGGACTTTACCGACCTGAATAAATTAGAAGACCCAGAGCTTAAAGGTAAGGGCGGGGTTTTTAAGGTTACTTCAGGTGTTCAACGAGCTGCCAAAGAAGGTCAAGTTTTTAATTCTGCATTGGCGGAAGCGAATATTATTGGCCGCGCGATTGGTATGGCAATGAGAGGGATTAAACCCGTTGTTGAGATCCAGTTCTTTGATTATATTTGGACGGCCTATATGCAGCTGAAAAATGAAATGTCGACCACTCGTTATCGCTCGGGTGGGGATTTTAAATGCCCGATGGTTGTTAGAGTCCCAATTGGAGGCTATTTAAGAGGTGGTTCAATTTATCATTCTCAATGTGGAGAGTCACTCTTTACTCATATTCCAGGAATTCGTGTGGCATTCCCTAGTAATGCTCAAGATGCGGCCGGCCTTTTAAGAACGGCCATTAAGTCTGACGATCCCGTTATGTTTCTCGAGCATAAGCACCTTTATTATCAAGGCTATAATAGGACCGCTGATGTTGGTGATAATTATATGATTCCTTTTGGTAAGGCGAAAATTGCGCGAGAGGGAACTGATGCAACGATTGTTGCTTGGGGTGCTCTTGTACAGAAGTCTATTGATGCTGCTAAGAAAATGGAAGAGAAGGGCTTCTCGGTTGAGGTAATTGACCTTAGAACACTTGCACCCTTTGATATGGACGCCATTAAAACGTCCTTAGCTAAAACGAATCGTTTGATGATTGCCCATGAAGAAACTAAAACCTCCGGTTTTGCGGGGGAAATCGCCTCATGTGTGAATGAAGAATGCTTCGAATCTCTTGATGCTCCTATCTTAAGAGTTGCAGCGAAAGATTGCCATGTGGCCTATTGCCCTTCCTCTGAAGAGTATATTTTGCCTCAAACCTCGGACGTGGAAGAAGTTTTAGAAAAATTATTAAATTATTAAATAAAAAAGGCTCCTAATAGGAGCCTTTTTTTATTATTCGATCGTTCCAGGAAAGGAGCCTTCTGTAAAACGAGATAAGTTTTCACTGGTCTCCTCTGGTGTGAAGTTACCATCAAGTAAATGGCCCCATGCATCAAAGATATGGTCATCCAAAGAATAGTTCTTGCGAAGGTCTTGAAGAACAAACTCTTTGGTTTCATCTCTAAGTGCTGTTTCAAGCTTTTGATAGGAGCTATATCCTCTCATAATCTTCATGAGGTCAATCTCTGTCGGTCCTTCTGTATCGGTTAAAAGTGCTCTTGGGAAGTTTGGTCTGACGAAGTACCAATTTTCACTTAGACTCTCGTTTTTTTCTCCACCACAAATATAATGGTTAAGAGGGGTTCTCACTTTAACTACCTCTGGCAGATAATTGGAGTTGTTAGGGATATGGTTATATTCCTTGCCATTAATGAGAAGGCATTGATCAAAGGTTCCCTTGAGGTCGATTTTATATTTTTCCACAATGAGGTTTTTATTGGCGCCAATTGACTGGTCATGACTACTTCTGGTGTAGTTTCTCCAGGATTGGCTATAGGAAATATCAAATAAGCGAAAACCTAAGGTGAAAAAATCACCAAGAGGCATTTTCATTGCACCATCCATACCATGGCGAATGGAGAAATAACGGTCATAAGATTTACCAGTACCATCACTAATGCGAGCACTTATGCCGACATTCCAGCGAGAGGAATAATCGGGTTTACTCTCTTTAAGTTTAACTAAGTGGCGGTATGGTTTAATGTGAAAAAACTTACTCGGCTCCTTTAGGCATGGTTTATATTGAGGGTGGGCCTTTGTTATTGCATAGGAAGAAAATGAAGCGATCTCCTTTTTTGAGGGAAAGGCCGCCTTACAAATTTTTTCAATAACCTTTTCGCTATAAACAGGGTTTTTCTGGTCTTTAAAAATGTCAGAAAAATCTTGTGCTGTTAAGCGGATATCCTCATCATTTTTAACAGTGTTGATTTTAAAATCGGGATTAACCTTTTTTAAATGCTCCACAAAGATTTGCTTAGGAGTCCTTTCAAAGGGAAAATCCTTGCTGGATTGTTTAATTTTTTCGTCTAAGCTTATAAATAGACTTTCTACATAATCTTTGAAATCAATCTTTTCTCTAAAGTCTTGAACTTCTTCTTTGCTAAAAAGGCCAGTTGTTACAATATCTTCAATCTTGTTGAATTTACCATCATCAAGTTTACCTTCCATAATATTGCGATCGGTTTCACTCAACTTTGTGGACATATTGCGAATATGATCCTTGGCAGTATAGGTAAGAGCATCTGCCGGCATAACATTTGTTTTAATCCAGGGAAGTTTTGCCTTGAAATAACCCGTTACAATAACTGGTCTAAGGCCAATGTCCTCAAGAGGCTCCAATTTAAAAACAGATAATGCCCTTGTCGCCAATTTTGGGATATCTGTAATTTTAATAGGGAGATTAATTAGACTATTGATGACACCACCGCGGATTTCAACTGTTTTTTGAGCGCCAGTGATAAATTTGAAATTAGTAAAATTATTTTGATCAATTTCAATATCACCTTCTTTAGGAGAAAGAAGCATAAAACTTAATTTAAATTTACCATCTTTAACCCATTCTCTTTGGGGCGCTCCCTCTGTAAATAATTGAATGCGGTCAATACGAGGCTTGAGTACAACTTGGTAGGTCTTCTTCATTGTCAGGCCAAGATATGGGTCTACTTGAAAGTTTTGAACATCGTTACCAACCAAAATATACATCACGCCATCGAGATGAAAGCGAGAGTTTTGCTTTAATTTGTTCTCATCAGGGTAGGACTTTGTTGAATCGATAAAAAATAAATCGGATCTTCCTTCCCAAGGGTTAATAAAGACTTGGCGAGAAACGCTAGCATTATTGAGGTTTTTATTATCAAGAGTTGTGACCTTGAATTGATTATCCATCCAATGACTGTATTTATGTTGCTCAAATTTAGTTCCATATTTCCAATTAATGCAACCATCGTGATCTGTGTTACGGAGCATTGTGTGCTTCGCCTTAGTCTCTTTATTGAAAATTTCTACTTTAACAGGTGTATTTTTAATCTTTGCACTAGATAATTCATGCTTAATACAAGCGGAATAACTAATATTATAATGTAAATGTTTTGTATCACTTCGTTGATTTTTTGGATTACTATCATATTTCATTATGAGTTTCGTGAAAACAAGGCCATTATGATCATCTTTCCTTTCAAGATGGTCAACGTTATTCTTGCAACCTTGTGAATATCGGCGGTCGGAAAATTGATCTGTATTAATATCGACAGAGTAATTAACTTTCGTACTATATGAACTATCAGTTAATAAAATTTGAGTTGAATAAAGACGACACGTATTTTTATTCTGGTAGTCATACTTCGGGTTAATGTCCCACGTAAGGCAGCCATTTTGGTCTGTTTTTGTTTTGACTTCTTGCCCGTTGGTTTTCGCAATAGCATTTTGGTAGGCCAAGACTTTCTTGCCGCTGCCTTCCTTAAGACAGGCCTGGAGAGTGTATTGTTTGGACTCAATAAGACTATCGATTGCTGAGCTGGCCCGCAAAGTATTTTTACTGATGATATTCACTTTGTCTGCAAAAAGAGAAGAGGTTCGGACGTTATTCACATCCTTTTTGTCTACTCCAGCAGAACATCCTATTAATGATAGTAGAATAGTCGATACAAGAAAATTATAAGATGTCATAGTCTTTCCTTATTTCCATATAGATTGTATTTTCTTTGTCTTGATAAAGGGATTTATTTATTGGTTTACTCGTGCGGAATGATAATTTTGAATTAAAATCATAAAGTGCATTATGATGATAAAGGGTGATAATTGCACCTTTCATATTTTTATTACCATAGTATGAAGAAGAATAAATAGCAGGAGTTGAATCTGATGCGACTTCGTAAAGACCAGTACTTAACCCTGTCGTATTTCTTTCAGAAACAATTTCAAATTTTGAATTGAGAACAAAGTCTTGGTTTCCATCAGTATCAGCGGCGGTATTAATGAGATAGTCACCACCTAAACCAAAAGTAAAGTTATCTATTTTGACATCTAAGTTAGCGCCAGCAGTCCAACCAATAAAGGAATATTTGTAATCTGCGCTGGATTCGTTTAATCCGGTGATTGTATTTCCATAAAAACGACTAGAGTTGGCGGAACTATTAGATAATTGGTCGTAAGCGAAATGACCGACAGAAAGTGTAGTATCGAGAAAATAACTTTCTTTTTTATAAGTGATTTCTTCGAAAAAGAAGACTGGGTTTCCATCTTCAACTTTATCGATTTTATTTGAATTATTTTTAGAATTAGGAATACTTTGCTGGGCCGATAATGTTAGCTCTCCATCAAATGTCGAAAATGATACCAATTCTTTGATTCCTAAAAATGACGTCTTAGAGACAACGAAACTATTTTCAATCTCACCTTGATCAAGGGCACCTGCTTGCAAACGGACTCTTTCAAATGGCCTATATTCAATGATGGCCTCACTTAGGTAAAAGTCCGAGTTTGAATCAGGGCCGGAGGCATATAGTGAATCAGAGCTACCTCTCCTGAATTTAACTCCTGCATTTATTTTGAGGTCTAAATTAGGAATCATATTAAAAGTGCCACTACCACCTATATTAAAACTGATAATATTGGCCTTATTAACGATGCCGTCGACTTTATAAGATTTAAGTTTTGTATTCAGCGTGAGATTATCTTTGGCCCCTTTTTTCATTGTTTGTAACGTTTTGTAATTAGAGTTTGCGAGGAGCAAAGGTGAGAGCAGCGAGAGAAGTGAAATAATCGTTAAGTTCTTTTTCATACAGTCCTAAACCAATTAAAGATCAATCTAATAGTTAATATAAGTCGAGGATAACACCCTGAAGTAGGGGTTTATATGGGATTGCTACTCTTTACACGGTCAGAATTGAAGGTTATACAGATATAAGTCCATGTTATTTAAGGTAGTGTTCAAACCTTACACATTCCTCTCAGCCCAAAATTGTGAAGACGCATCTCACATTTAGTTTTGTCCATAAATTCTATTGAATACCCCCACTTATGCTTTTTCTCCTTAGAGTAAGGCTTTTGATAGCTATCCCAGGGTGAGGATCGATTGAATCG
>JBFGZE010000030.1:0-31282 GCA_041586955.1 Bacteriovoracaceae bacterium | reverse complement strand
TTCACATGTTATCCTTTACTCATGAAAACTAAAACTCCAGACAAATTCAATTGGTTTTGGCTCACCTTCTTACACACAGCAGGAATATCAGGGGCCATCAGTTATTACTTTATTGACGGTCGTTTTGATCTGACGCTCGTTGCCCTATTTCTAGGCTTTTTTACCCTTGCTGGTATTTCAATTACAGCTGGATATCATCGGCTCTTTTCTCACCGCGCCTTTCAAGCTCACCCTATTGTCCAATTTTTACTTTTGGTATTTGGTGCCACCGCTTTTCAAAACTCATGCTTGAAATGGTCTACAGATCATCGCCGTCACCATACCCATGCCGATAAGGATCTCGACCCCTATAATATCAACGAAGGTTTTATGTGGGCGCATATGGGTTGGATAGTTAACCAAGACCCCCATATTGAGCGCTTTCCCTTTCCTAAAGATCTTCTTGCTAACCGTATGGTCATGTTCCAGCATAAGTATTACATCGCCATTGCCATCCTCTTTGGAATTATCCTACCTGCCCTTATAGGTCTTGCTCTTGGTAATTTCTGGGGAGGACTTTTAATCGGTGGCCTTTTTAAAATTGTGGCCATTCACCATTCAACCTTTTTTATTAATTCTCTGGCCCACGTTTGGGGCCGTAAACCCTTTGATGAAAAGAGTACTGCCCGTGATAATGGCTGGATCGCTTTTCTTACTTTTGGCGAAGGTTATCATAATTTTCACCACCGCTTTCAAACTGATTATAGAAACGGTATCCGCTGGTATGATTTTGACCCCACAAAATGGTTAATACTGGTTCTCGCAAAATTGGGTTTGGCCACAAATCTAAAAAGTACTCCATGGGAAGAAATCTTTCGCGCTAAAGTCAATAAAGATTGGGAGCAATTACCTTCCCATAAACAAGAGCAATTAGCGCATGTTTACGATTCATTGGTAGGCCATTTCGCTTTGTTAAAACAAAAGAGTAAGGAGGCGCCAGGAATTATTACTCATCAGTACCTCTACCAAGCTTACCGCCATTGGCAGCGCCAATGTGTCGCGGCCTAAATAATTGATCAGCTTTAGATAGATGAAAGGACCTCTTTTTAAGAGGTCTTTTTTTTGGTACTCCAGCTGCGCAATAATAAAATCCGTAAAAGTTTCAGTTCAATTAGAAGCAAAAAGGAAGGCCAGAGGTTGTCAAGACTAAACTCTTCAATTTATGTCAAAACTTTGCGCATGAAATCCCGCGTCTATAGCGAAGCACAAATTCCCGATTGAAATGTAAGGTCATTTTAGAACTTTTACGGTTTGAGCGACAATGCCCCAAACCCCCTATTTAAAGTAGTTTCAAGTGTTGGTATCTAATTTATTGAATTTAAAGTGAGAAAATCAAAAAAAATTCTAGTGTTCAAAGGCCAAACGGATTGTTAGTCTAACTTCGCTCACAACAGATATTTATGGGCCCTCAAAAACAACATAAAAAAGGTTTTGATTAACTTTTTTTTGGATAAAACCCAGCGACACATACACTAAAATTTAGCTGGAATAGAATTGCACGGGAGGCATAATGGATCCAATCCTCACACCAAGTGACAAGCGCTTTGTCATTTTTCCACTCGAACACCACGCTGTTTGGGAGATGTACAAAAAACATATGGCAGTTTTCTGGACTTCTGAAGAGATTGATCTCATTCCTGATCTTGCCGACTGGGAAAAGCTTACTGATAATGAGAGACATTTCATTACTCACGTCCTGGCCTTTTTTGCCGCGAGTGATGGCATTGTGAATGAAAATTTAGCGCAACGTTTTTACAATGACGTACAAATTCCTGAAGCTCGCTGCTTTTACGGGTTCCAAATCGCCATGGAGAATATCCATAGTGAAACTTATAGCCTTTTGATCGATACATACGTTAAAGATCAAGCAGAAAAAATGAAGCTATTTACAGCGATAGACCACCTTCCCTGTGTCGCGAAGAAGGCCAGCTGGGCCATGAAATGGATCCAGTCTGACCGCTCTTTTGCCGAGCGAATGGTGGCCTTTGCCGCGATTGAAGGGATCTTCTTCTCTGGTTCATTTTGTGCTATTTTCTGGCTGAAAAAACGAGGCCTTATGCCGGGCCTTTGCACCTCCAACGAATTTATTAGCCGTGATGAAGGGCTTCATTGTGAATTCGCTTGTCTCTTGCACGGTATGCTCGAAAAAGAAAATCAAGCGACTAAAGAAACGATTACTTCTATTATTTTGGAAGCGGTGGAAATCGAAAAAGAATTTATTAGCGAGGCATTACCCGTGTCTCTCATTGGTATCAACGCCGATCTGATGAAACAATATATTGAATTTGTTGCTGATCATTGGCTTGATCAATTAGGATGCCCAAAGGCATTTAATTCCGATAATCCTTTCGATTGGATGGAATTAATCAGTCTCGAGGGGAAAACGAATTTTTTTGAAAAAAGAGTTTCAGAATATCAAAAATCAGGCGTTATGAGTGATAAAACACAAAATGTCTTTACTTTAGATGCGGAGTTTTAATTATGTACGTAATCACACGGAGCGGTGAACGAGAGCCCATTAAATTTGATAAAATCACTGAAAGAATTAATCAATTAACATTCGGACTCCATGCTGATTCAATTGACAGCACACTCATTACTCAAAAAGTAATTGAAGGTATTTACGACGGTATTAGCACCAGAGAATTGGATCAATTGGCCGCAGAAACGGCCGCTTATATGGCCACCAAGCAGCCTGACTATGCAAGACTTGCTGGGCGTATTGCCACCAGCAATTTGCATAAAGAAACACGCGGCTGCTTCAGTGAAAATATTAAAAACATGTATAACTGTGTCAACGAAGTGACCGGCGAATACAGTCCTCTCGTCTCAAAAGAGCTTTACGAGACTGTCATGGCCAATGCTGAACGACTTGATAAAGCAATCGTCGATAAAAGAGATTTTGGTTACGATTACTTTGGCTTTAAAACACTTGAGCGTAGCTACCTTCTTAAGATGAACGGTAAGATCGTTGAAAGACCAGGTCAAATGCTTATGCGGGTCTCTGTTGGGATCCATATGAATAACATCGATGCGGCCATCGAAACTTATAATCTTATGAGTGAAAAATACTTTACTCATGCTTCCCCTACGCTTTTTAATGCGGGAACAAATAAACCTCAACTATCCAGTTGTTTTCTCTTAACAATGCAAGAAGATAGTATCGAGGGAATTTACTCAACTCTTAAACAAACGGCACTTATTTCTCAAAGCGCAGGCGGTATTGGTTTATCCATCCATAATATTCGCGCCAAAGGCTCTTTTATTAAAGGCACCAATGGTACCAGTAATGGCGTTGTACCAATGCTTAAGGTCTTCAACGATACCGCTCGTTATGTTGACCAGGGTGGTGGAAAGCGTAAAGGGGCCTTCGCCATTTACCTTGAGCCATGGCATGCTGATATCCATGACTTTCTCGAAATGAAGAAAAATACGGGCAAGGATGAGCAACGTGCACGTGACCTTTTCTACGCCATGTGGATCCCCGACCTTTTCATGAAGCGTGTTGAAGAGGACGGAATGTGGTCACTTTTCTGCCCACATGAGGCCCCAGGCCTTGCTGATTGCTACGGCGCTGAATTTGAAAAGCTCTATAAAAGTTATGAAGAGAAGGGCCTCGCTAAAAAGGTGATCCGAGCACAAGATCTTTGGTTCAGCGTTTTAGAGAGCCAAATTGAAACTGGCTCCCCCTATATGCTCTACAAAGATTCTGTGAATGAGAAATCCAATCAAAAGAACTTAGGGACTATTAAGTCTTCTAATCTTTGTACTGAAATAATGGAGTATACTAGCCCTGACGAAGTGGCCGTGTGTAATCTTGCGAGCATTGCCCTTAACCGCTTTGTTGAGGACGGGAAATACAATCATAAGAAACTTTATGATGTTGTTTACCGCGCGACTCTTAACTTAAATCGCATTATTGATATCAATTACTACCCGGTTCCCGAGGCGAAAAACTCCAATATGCGCCACCGCCCAATCGGGCTTGGGGTTCAAGGCCTAGCGGACACCTTTTTTCTTATGCGCTTACCATTTGAATCTCAGGAGGCATTAACTCTTAATAACGAGATCTTTGAAACGATCTATTTTGCTGCCCTTACCGCCTCAAAAGACTTGGCAATCAAAGATGGCCCCTATCAAACCTATGAGGGGTCACCTATTTCTCAAGGCCAGTTTCAATTTGACTTATGGAATGTAACGCCAGAAGGTAAAAACTGGGATTGGAATGCGCTTAAAGAAGAAGTCAAGCAACATGGCGTGCGCAACTCCTTATTAGTCGCCCCTATGCCAACTGCTTCAACCAGCCAAATCCTTGGTAATAACGAATGCTTTGAGCCGATCACATCTAATATTTATGTCCGCCGTGTGCTATCCGGGGAATTCGCTGTGGTTAATAAATACCTCGTGGCCGATCTTGTGGCACAAGGTCTTTGGGACGACGAGATGAGAAATGAAATTATCGCTAATAGCGGTTCAATTCAATCGATCGAGCGTATTCCCGAAGAGATAAAAGAGCTTTATAAAACGGTTTGGGAAATCAAGCAAAAGTCAGTGATTGACTTGGCCCAAGGCCGTGCTCCTTATATCGATCAAGGTCAAAGTATGAATGTTCATATGGAAGATCCTAACTTTGGTAAATTATCTTCCATGCATTTTTATGCCTGGAAGGCAGGTCTTAAAACAGGGATGTATTACCTAAGAACTCGTGCTGCGGTTAATGCTGTTCAATTTACAGTTAAAAACAATACCGCTGACGATACAAAAAGTGCTGCAGAGAATGCAGCGGCGATGATTTGCTCCATTGAAAATCCCGATGATTGTGTCATGTGCGGTTCTTAGAGCAGCCTTTAAATCAATTTAAATTAAAAAAGGCCTTCACTTGAAGGCCTTTTTTTTCGCCTAAAATTTGGGCGCACCACAAATCACAGACTTGAGACAGTACCCACCTCGGCAACGTCATCGCCAATTCAATGACTTAGAAAAAATTATTAAAGTTTTGAAGAAGAAAGCCCGACTAGTTTTGTATGAAAATTTTTAATCCAACTGACCAGCTAAGACGCCAGGCCGAAATTCTTAAAAATGAGGGTTCAACGGCGGTACAAGCAGATAAAATTATCAAAAAAAATCATAATCTGACTCAGGGTATTCATAATTTTCTAATGACTCCTAAAGATACCAAAACTTATCAAAATGTTGTTACTTTAATGAAGAAACTCAATATCTTCTAAGATTTAAAACCAATCATCTTACAGAAGGTCTGATAGGGCCTTAAATAATGACCGACAGAATAAAGCCTTTTATTCATCATAAGAAAGCCTCGGATTTTCTTCATATCGTAATCATTTTGGATAATAAAGCACGCCAAATTATGGGAAAAATTAAAAAGTGCTCCTAGCTCTGTGATCTCACTTCCTTTTAGTCCATCAGGATACCCACTGCCATCAGGCAATTCATGATGGTGCTCAATTATACTAAGCGTATCCAGACTGAGCTCATCAAAGGGGTCTAAAAGTTCAACAGCTTTTCTGGGGTGATTGCGTAAGGCCTTAAGGTTCTCTTTATCTAAACGTAAATTACTAAAAGACTCATTTTCCACAATAACTAGCTCTTCTTTGCTTAAACCAAAGTCGTGGAAGAAGGCCGCTAATCCCATTTTTTCAATAACAACGTTACTGTCCCATTCGCCAATTTCAATGGCGATAGGCCCTGCGATGTAAAGAGTTAAAAGTGAATGATCTTTAAGAAAAGATCCCGTTTTCTTTAATTGTTTAAATAGACCAAAGAGATCATTATTATTTTTAACCAGATCAATGGTATTATTCACACCCTTGTTAACACTCTCCAATTGCTCTTCGTCCAATCCTAATTCTTTCATGCAGTCAAAACAAAGATCAAAATTAAGGCCAAGAACATCTTGGGCAAATGATAATTCTTGGAATTCACTTGCCTGTTGCGATTGTAAAAGGCTTTTTAAGTCAACCCGCAATTTGGGAAAGTCTTCCCTTTGAATATAAAAGCAATCTAATTTCTTTTCTAAATAATGATCTAAGCGCTCTTGATCAATCTCCCCCTCAAGAAAGGCCTTTACATACTTATGCTCACTCAATTTAATAAAAAGAGAAACCCCTTGAGGTTGGTATTTTTTAAAAAAATGAATGGGGATTGGTCTATAGGGGTCACTTTGGGCAGATTGCAAATCACCTTCTGTAATCACCATGCAGTCTTGAATCACCGCGAGTAAAGGGTCAAGACCTCCGGACTTTGTCACCAAACGATTTTGATGATGTCCGGTGAGAAAGTTTTCAAGGCCTTGGCAATCATCTAATGGGCGATCAGAATAAAGGATAAAGGGAATTCCCAATTGGGCCAGGCCCTTTTCATAGAGAGGAACGGCATTTCCATCATCTAATTGGTATTCAGAAATAATCAATTGGAATTCTTTCGACTCAAGGTGCTTAATCGCCTCGGCAAGACTCGATGCTGCCACGAATTCGAAATTATATTCCGATATCAGAAGAATAGGTAATATTTCGAGGATCTGCTCCCCAGAATCTACAAGTAATACTCTAAACATAAATTGATTATGCCATAAAAAACCCTCTATCCTATAGAGGAAATTTTTACTTTTAAGTAAATGCGTCATTAATCTTAAAACACAATAGCATTAATACTAAAAAAGGGACCTTCCAGTCCCTTTTCATTTTGAAAAATACAATCAATTAATTATTTAATTGGAAACGGATTAGGAAGTGGGTTAACCCATAAATTCTCCTCGTCAATAGCAGGAGCTAAGAGATAATCCTCTGCCAACTTATCTGGTATCGCATCAATGGCAATGGCAATGGCCGGCTGCACCCCAGTTTGCTGACTTAAGCGAGCCGCTTCCTTCGCCCGCTCTCCGTTAATAACACCTTCAGATGACACTTGACCCACAAGGCCTTCCACCTTATCAACGGTGTCGACAATAATGGTTTTTAATTGCTCAGGTGTTAAGGCGGGATTGAGAAGGGCCATACTACCGGCGATACCAGCAACATAAGGTGCTGCCTGCGAGGTACCACTAAGTGCTAGGTATTGATTGCCAGGAACAGAAGATTCAATCCCCACTCCCGGAGCAGCAAGATGAACCTCTCGGCCAAAATTACTAAACTTGGCCAATTTTCCTAGTCCAACCGAGGCACCCACAACTATAACATTCGGCGCTTTGATATTGGCGGGAAAAGTTGGTAGCTGACTATTATCAAGGGATTCATTGCCTGCAGCAAAAACAAAAAGAGTATTGGGTGCGGCCTTCACGATCTCTACTCCTTCCCGTCCGAGAGTATTAATATAATCGGCCACCACGTCCTTGATATCACTTTCACTCAAAAAACCCTTTAATAATCTTTTCATACGAGTGACAGTCATATTATAAGGAATAGCAAAACTAGCGTTGGCAATTTTAACTTGATGGCCATCGATATACTTGGCCACTTTGACCATAGACTTCACTTGGAGTTTGGCCACAAAGCTCAAGGCCTGCTTTAATAAAAAAGTAATAAGGCCCTTATCTTCAACATTTTTTAAATCGTTGATAAGATGATTCAAAAAACGAATCTCAGTTGGGATGACTTTTACCGCCATCACTTTGACTCCAGGGTTACCTTTCGCCGCAATCCCAGCGACATGAGTCCCATGCATAAAATTAGCATAGGTGATCAGGCGCTTTAAAAATACTTTCTTTTTCATCATCGTTTTTACCCAATCTTTTTCTTCTTGGGTCGCTTCATCACGGATTTCTTTTGTTTGAATTTCAAAAAAGCGACGGGTATCTTTATCAAGGAGACCAAGGTAACGATAATCAATCACTTGATTATTATTTCTAACAAAATTCCACCCGAAGTAATCATCTTTATAACCATTTCGATCGTCGTCCTTTCGATTCATCGGAATTTCTTTTGAATTAGTCCAGGCAGCGTCTTTAATAGATTCATGAAGCATATCCACACCAGAATCAATAATACTAATGAGAGATGCGTCGGCGTAAACACTAATGAGACTCAGAAAAGCAATTAAGAGTAACTTTTTCATACATCCTCCCTGAATGATAAATAAAAATTGCCTCACATTAACAAAACTCAAAATTTTTATCTAGCTATTTATGGATTTCAATTATTTTTTTTCAGAAAAAAAAGGGAGGTCCAAAGACCTCCCAAAGAACTTCGTTAAAAGCTAAGCTCTTATCTAAATGGGTTTGGTAGGGGTAATACCATACCAGGCATATTCACGAGTTCATGATTTGACTTATAACCAATTTGAGGACGATCTGCGATATCATTTTTTGCCACTTCAATGGCCTGCTCCAAGGTCATTTGACGGCTTAAGCGAGCGGCTTCTTTGGCCCGATCAGCATTAATAATTCCACCAGAGAGAATCTTACCATTGAGATCGTCTCTATGATCCACAGTCTTAATGAGAAGGGCCTTGACTTCCGCAGGTGTTAATTGGTCATTTAAATCACGGATCGAAGCTGCAACGCCAGCAACATAGGGCGCCGCTTGAGATGTCCCACTAACCGCCAAATATTCATTGCCAGGAACAGTTGATTGAATTCCAACGCCAGGGGCGGCGACATGAACCTTAAGGCCATAATTACTGAAGGGGGCCAATCCTCTCATACCGGCTGTTGCCGCCACAGAGATGACATTGGGGGCATCAATATTTGTTGGCGACACAGGAAATTGATCATTATTCAGGCCATCATTACCAGCGGCGAAGACAAAAAGAGTATTAGGAGCCGCTTCGACCATTTTATGTCCCTTTTTTAAAAGAGTCTCCAAAAAATGTAATGTCACCTCGTGACTTTCCTCTTTCGTTAACTCCCGACGAAGAAAAGTTTTTGCCAAGGTTTCGACAATTTTTTTAGATTGGGGGTAACCGGTACCAAAGCTACCATTCGCGATAAGGGCCTTATGCCCATCAATATAAGCCGCCACTTCGGCCATTAACTTCATTTGTTGGCCGGCCAAGACGCCAAGTCCTTTCTTTAAAAGAAAAGTTCCAAGACCCTTTTCAGAGTTTAACTTTTGACCAGGTAATTTTGCCTCAGTGGGAATAATCTTGGCCGCAAGAATCTGACTCTCAGGAGATTGCTTTAAGGCAATACCAGCGACATGTGTCCCGTGCATAAAATTTCCATAAATAGAAATACGTTTAATAAAGGCGGGGTCCTTTAATTGCCCACGTGCCCAATCAACATCACCGCGTGATGCTGTCCCCATTAAAATGGTGGTTTGGATATCAAAAAAGCGACGGATCTTGTCATTCAAAGTACCAAGATAATTATAATCGATGACCTGGCTATTTGACTCAGCAAAGTTCCAACCGTAAAAATCATCTTGATACCCATTAAAATCCTCATCCCGATCATTCATCGGAATATCGACAGAATTATTCCAGGCCGACTCCTTGATAGCATCGTGCTTCATATCTGTACCGGAATCAATAATAGCAATGAGAGATGCCTGTGAACTGCAACTCCAAAAGATAATTAGGGCTACTAATAAACTTGTTTTCATATGGCCTCCGTGCGCAAAAAATAGTTTTTTAGTCAAGTTTCAAAATGTGACATGCTATTATCTCTAATTTCCTATAAAATAATAAAGATCTATTCTCTAACTTTTACTATCTTTGCTTCAAGGAGATCCGTCTATGAAAGTGTTTATATCTGGACCCATCCCCACCAATGCCTGCGACTACCTCACAGAAAAAGGGATCGAATGGGATTACCATGACTCTAGCATTCCTTTAAACAAACAAGAGTTAATAGAAAAAGCACAAGATGCCCATGGCCTGATCACTACAATTAACGATTGCATCGATCAAGAAGTGATTCAGGCGCTATCACATTTAAAATGCATTTCACAAATGGCAGTTGGTGTCGACAATATCAATATACAATTCGCCAGTTCTCTCAATATTCCCGTTGGCCATACCCCTCATGTCCTTACCGATGCCACCGCTGATTTAACCATGGCCTTAATACTGGCCGTCGTCCGGAAATTGCCTCAAGGCCAATCTCAAGTTCGTCGTGGCACTTGGGGAGCTTGGGAACCTCAGGGCCTTCTTGGACGAGACTTAGGTTGTCTCCGCCTTGGTATTGTTGGCATGGGTGCCATTGCGGCAAAAGTAGCAAGGCGTGCGTATCACGGCTTCTCCATGGCCGTCCATTATCACTCTCCCCGCAGAAGGCCAGAAGTTGAAAAATATTGCCAGGCAAAATACCATCAAAGTTTAACCGAATTGGCGCGGCATAGTGATATCTTATCTCTTCATTGTTCACTCAATGAACAAACTCAAGGCCTCATTAATCATTCAGTTCTCGGCCTTTTACCCCACGGCTCTTACGTCATCAACACCTCTCGCGGTGACGTTCTTAATCAAGACGACCTCCTTGTCCTTCTCCAAAATGGTCATTTGGCAGGTGCTGCTCTCGATGTCACTTCGCCTGAGCCGTTATCACCAGAACATCCCCTTCTCCAGCTCCCAGAATGTCTTATTACCCCTCACATTGGTTCAGCGACGAAAGAGGCAAGGCAAGAGATGGCCCTTTTAGCAGCGGAAAATTGTGTTCTTGGACTGGAAAATAAACCCTTGAAGTACCAAGTTAACATCTCTTAAATACCTATAGGTCTACTTAAACGTCTCAAACCTCTCCGAAACTTCATTGATTAAATGATCATGAAGGATTTACAGGGCCTCTTTTTAAGCAACACTTTTTATACTAAGACATTTGTGGCTAAATAAAAACCATTGAGAAAATTTTCATACTCATGAGAGGGAGAAAATGCCGCGATTACTTATGACTTTATTTTTTATCACTTCCTTTACATTCATGTCAGGAGGCCATCACTTGATAAACCAAAGCGGGCCTAAAATTCCTCTTCAAGGTCCCCTTCACTCCACCACTATCAAAAATGAAAAGTTAGGAACCATTTTAACGAAAAACCTCATCATCAACAAAGGTACTCACCTATTAAGTTAACAATGATAGTCTTCCCTCCGTAGACCATTTCAAGGTCTCTATAATCATCCCAAATAAAGGTTAACACCCCCTCCATCAAGGTGCTTTTAAGAGCTCACTCCTCTTAAAAGCACCTTATCCTTTTGGTCATCTATATTTATTTGATCATGAATATGAGCTTGCCAACAGAAAACCGCCTCTTAAGCCCCTTGTATTTCATGACTAAGATCCTTACCCTTGGGCGGTGTTTATTTCACCCAAATAGGTCGTTATGATATCTAGAAATGTAATTTTAATATTATCCCTTCTATCAACCTCATTAACATTTGGTAAAACGTTTAAGGGTGCCACTCTTGATTACCCTCCTTATCAGTATCGTGAAAATAACATGATTAAAGGCTTAGCAGTCGACATCATAAAGGAGTCCCTTCAACGATTAGGCCATGGTATTGATATCACTTTTCTGCCCTGGAAAAGAGCGGTTCTAAGTGTCAAAAAAGGAAAGTATGACATCCTCTTTAACGCCGGAAAAAATGATAGAAGGCAGAAATGGGCCTATTACGTTGAGCATCCCCTGATCTGGCAAAAGTATGTTTTCTTGGCCAAAAAGGACAGTAAAATCCAGCTCAACAAAAACTTCTCCAACGCGAATAATTTGCGACTTGGTGTTAGAAACGGCTACCTGTACGGCCAGGGAAGATTGCGTAAGGCCATGGATCAAAAACATTTCAGGGAAATTATTGGTGTTGACTCCAGTCGCCAAAGTATTTTACTTCTCAATAGAAATCGAGTCGACCTTATTGTCGCCGATTATTCAGTGATCGCTTTCGAACTTAACAGAATGGGACTGGCAGATAAAGTAAAGGTGATCAATGATCAAGAAACGAAGGCCCCTCTTATTGCCCTCTCTTGGCCGACCTATATGGTTCTTTCAAAAAAAACAATACCTCGCAACTTAAAGTATCAGTTAGAAGAAACTCTTAAAAAAATGGAAGAAGACGGGACGATAAAGTCCATCATCAGCAAATATAAAGATAACACTAAATGAAGTCAGAAAGTTTTGACAAAAAAACCCCCATCCATGGAGGCATTTTCGTTACCGAAAAAAAGACACCCAAAGGTGCCTTATTCAATCCGTCGAACTCTATTGATTTTTTAATATGGCCATCAATGCCTTAACATTGGTAATGCGGGTGATATCTTCACCACGACAACTGTCCATGTCACAGACTCGAGGGACTCGACAACCAAGACCAGCATCATAAACATAGTCTTGTTCACCGCGGACAAGAATGCCTTCAACCACTCCAGTATCAGAGTTAAAAACAGCACTGCCAGAGTTACCTCCGAAAGAATCAGTGTTAGCAACAAAAAACACATCATTATCGTTACGACGAACAAAGGCCCCATCTGCAATTTTAACCGGGAGCCCCGTAGGGTGACCGATAATAACGAGAGGAGTTTGATCTTCGATACGACCTTCTGTTCTAACCGTCAAAGGTGTGCGGTCAGCGACAGGCCTCTCGAGGCGGATAAGTGCAAAATCATTTTTGGAAAAGCGAGATAGATCACGAGCGACAATTTCTTTACAACGATAAACTTTACTTTCGTCAACAGCAAATTCTGTCTCACTTTGATCAGCAGTCATTTTGGCGAAATCAAAAACCCATGAATTTTGTGAACAATCACCTTCACTGCGAATACAATGCCCTGCGGTTATGATAAGATCGGGTGCCACAAGAAAGCCTGAGCAACTTGCTGAAGTCATTTGTTGAGCAAAGCGAGCATCTTCACAAATCCCACGACTCTTTAAAACTGAGCCTTTAATACCGACTTTTCCATCATTGAGATTTGCCTCTAGTTTATAGTTGGGTATCATTGCGGCAGTTGAAGCTGCGAGGCGGGCATGTAGAGGATTAATTGTCTCAAATAAATCAAGTCTATCGTCAACGCCGTAAACCACCTTTTCCTTGGTGTGAGCTGAAAAGGCCAGAAGACACATCAACCCAGCGGTCATCATCGTCCTTAATTTCATGTTTTATTCCTTGTTGTCGTTTTGGTTTGCCGTTTAATGGCAGTATTAAAGCGAATCCCACTAATCATGACAACTTACAACTTCTTACAGCAGATGTAAGAAAATCGAGTTACTCCAAATAATATTTAGTGATTACAGATTCAGATCATGTGTCATTTTTCTTTGAAATGGTTAACGGCGCTCAAATAGCCACTCTCGCCCATCGGGGTCAATTGCCACTAGCTGCTGCTTCTCAATAGTATAGGGGATATCAATTTGATCACGATAGGAAATGAATTCAATTTTAGAGGTGAGGTCATCCCACTCTTCTGCATCGAGCCAAAAATGACACGAAGCGCCTCCTACTATTACTTTTTTGTCACTTAAATTTAATTGGCAGCGCCAATTTTCGCCCTGCAGGGCAATTGACTGACCTTCCTTTTCAACTTGTGGCACGAGGTCAAATAAACCCATAAGGAATTTTTGTAATTCATAAGGGTGGGCCGTTGATAAAACAAATTGATTAAAATGCATCAAACCATCCGAGTTTAAAAGACTCTTTTTATTTTAACCTAAATTCGAAAGGATTCAAAACCCTGATATTTTTGAATCAGTTTCCCTTACTGACACCCTCAAAAGTCGGCCATTCAATTAAGCTCTTTTTTGTCGTTAATTAGTAACTTTTCTCATTCTGAAAAACTTTTTTTCCTTCATTATAGCTTTCATAAATACCTTATTTTCTATTACCAAGGGAGTAAAAGTATATAGGTCCTATGACCTAGATCACCATTTAGAGTGAGAGTGCCCAATCAAACAAATAATGTTCATGATCAAGCTCATTTTCCCGTTTTGAATTTCCCCTTAAAACTAAAAACATACTCCCTCTAACTAAAGGATCGTGATTTTATGGGCCAAAGAATTAAGCACCCAGTATTGGGAACTGTTGAAGTTGCACAGCCAGTAGATAGTTATAATATCCCTACAGCGGCAATTGAAATAGCAGAAAGTTTTGTCATGGTGTCTGTTATCTTTTTTGTCTTTTTTCAATTCCGTTATTTCTTTCCTGAAGAGAAAAAACATTTACGCCCGGAAGATACCAATCCCGCTTGGAACTTTGCTCCCCTCGCCTTTTTAGGAAAGATATTCAACGCCATAATAATAAGGCCGACGAAAGCATTAATTTCTATTATTTTTTAAATTATTTCATCTTATTAAAAAGGGCCACTAAAATCATTGGTGGCCTTTTTTGTCCTTATGATCAAAGACTGAGTGAAGTGCCAGCAGTCATTGGAAAGATGGGCCCAAGATTTAAAAATTATCTACCCTATCCACAATCTCAGGGTATTCGATAAAAATATTTGAATTTCTTTGATAATTAAATACTTTTTGATTTCTTTCAATCTCTTTAAAGTCAACAGGGTCTTCCTCATGCCAACGCCTAAGAGTCTCTTCTTCATTTTTTTCAATTTTATATCGATAGCGGATGGAAAAATAAAATAAGGCCCGGGCCACATTGCCTTTATGTTCTTGAGGAGGCTCAAAACACGAAACACCTCTGTCATCTTTTCCAAATTTACTGAGTTCTCCTTCCCATTTTACTTTATCAACATCACAAAAGGGAAAACTTGATCGTTTAGAGTTTAATTTACTGGCCGTTGGAAAAAGATGATGAAGGTCACTGGCCGCAATACCTTTGGCCCCTTTTGATTGAGGCCAAGTATGTTCGACATTCATAATGGTATGACGGGGAACTTTATTAGTTCTAAGGCATTTATTTCCGTAAACGCAGCAAACTTCTCCGTATGAATTATCAAGTTTTGTATAAATGATTTTTTTGGCCTTTTTATACCCATGAGAATTATAATTTTCTGATAATATCAATCGGATGGCCGATTTTAAATTATCTCCACTGAGTTGATCTAATTTTCTATAGTCTTTAATTGAGATCAGTCTACTATCTCTGTCCTTGGCATAAGCAATTTGAGGAAAAAAATTACTGAGCAAAATGATAAGGGCGATCGCTTTGATAAAATGACTCCAGAAAGTGTTCAAAACTAAATACCTTTTCCGTTATGGAATGTAAAAGTGAGGAGCTGCGGACGCAGAGCACCTAAATCTATTTTTTCCTGGCCCTCCAACCCTGAACCGACAGAAGGAAGGAATAATCTTAGAAAGCTAATTATTATGATCAAATGGTTAAGCTCATTACAGGCCATTATTTTTTCTATATGCTATATAGGAAATACTCATTATAAGAAATTGTATAAATATGACATAAACAAATTCTATAGTTCCCAACTAGGAGAGGTCATATGGTTACCAAAAATCATGAATGGAAGATTCTCCGAAGAAAGATCAAGAAAAGATTTGGAAAATTGAGTAACGTGGACATAGAAAGTCTCCACGGCCATATGGGCCAGCTCGCCAACAAAATTAAGATGGCCTATGACTACGATAAATCCAAGGCGGAGCAGGAATGTAAGTCATTTTATGATTCTATCAAGCATTAAAACAAGTGGTGCCGTAAGGGTAACTCAGAATAATTTCAGGCAATCGATTGCTAAAAAAAAGGCCCACTAAAAAGCGGGCCTTATGGCAAACGTTCAAGAGATTTTTTATTTTTTGTAAATTTCCGAAACATTTGTAATACGGGTTACATCTTCTCCGCGGCAGGCGTCGCTTTCGCAACGTTTAACACGATAACAAGACGATTGTGGATCAAAATAATAGTCTCTCTCCCCACGAACCAGAATCCCCTCAACTTCACCAGTATTGTCGTTAATTACTGGACTACCAGAGTTCCCCCCAAAGGAATCAGTCGTTGCTGTGAAAAATGTGAGGTTATTATTACCGCGAACAAAGGCCCCATCGGCGATCATGCTGGGTAACCCAGAAGGGTGGCCAATAAGAACTAATGGATCAAATAAACGAACCGCTCCCTCTTGTCTATACTCTAAAGGTGTGCGTCCAGCAACAGGACGATCCAATTGAATCACCGCATAATCCATTCTTGTAAATTGATTAAGTTCTGTTTTAATAATCTTTTTACAGTTATAAACATTCTTCTTTGGTAATGTCAGTGATTTTTTTAATAGGTCTGAGCGGTAATCAAAGGCCCAAATAGTATTATCGCATTGATACTGACTAGGTACGCAATGTCCCGCGGTCACTAAAAGGTCGGGCGCAACGAGAAAACCACTGCAATTGCCGACTGCCAACTCTTTCGTATATTTTGCGCCCTCACAAAGGCCCACAAAATCACTGAGACGAAAATCTTGTAATTCATAATGACCACTTTTATTTTTTTCAAAACGACTGTTTTTAATTTGAACCGCAGTCGAACGCGCCCAAGATTGATAAACTTCATTTTTGGAATTAGCATAGAATACTCTATTATCTTGTCCATAAACTACTTTTTCTTTTGCTACGACTGACGTGACTTGTGCCGCCAACAACCCCAATAATAATAATCCATTTAACTTGCTATTCATTTTATTTTTCCCCTTCATCGCTATCCGCTGATCACGTTAATGGGACATTAGGGAGTGGCCGTCGTATCGACAACTAATGACGCAATACAAGTGAAAGTTTTATAGGGTTTTAGGGTCTCTCCGGCCCAGGTGTAAGAAGTTGTTGGCCAGGCCCAATAACTTTACTCGATGTAGCCGACACCAAATATCACTATGGTGCTGTAAAAATGGTCCAATGCGCAACAGATGCGCCATCTGCAAATACTCCGATAACTCAATGCTTTCAGGGGGTTGGACCTCATACCCCAATGCCATACTCACCCTTTGGCGCAAGAAGCTTTTGCGGCTCATACCAAGAACAAACGGATGCCCTGGAAAGGCCTGAATGAGCTCTTCAAAGCGCAGTAAGATTGCTTCGTTCTGTGTAAAATTTTTCGAAAAACCAAGACAGGGATCCAGCCAAAGGCGGTTCTTGGGTATTTTTTTCAGGGCACGCGATAGCCTCTTTTGAAAAAAATTCGCGATTCGCGGCAGCGGATCACCCTCAAAAAGGTAGCTCATATGATTCTGGCACTCCTCCCTGGAAGGCGCTTCATTATGGCAAAAACAATAATGTGCGCTTTCAAATTCCAAAAGAAGGTCAATAACATCTTGATCCAATTGACCAGAAACATCATTCCATAACAGGCGCGTAAAACCACGCTCTTTATGCCATTTTAAAAGCCGATATGCCACTTCTATATGGTAAGTATCAAATGATAGTAAGGGACAGGAGTTTGGGTCTAATTTTAAGGCCTGGGGTAACCAATGCTTTTCTAAGCGCCGCCATTCTTCATCCGCAGAGATTCCTTCGTTAAAAGGGGCGGTCGATTCTGCGCCAATATCCAAAGCGTCGACACCAAGGGATTGCCATTCCTTAAGAGTATGAGACAGAGTGGCCTCATTTAAGTGAATATTACCGTCCGAGAAAGAATTGGGAGTCAAATTGATGACCCCCATTCCCTTAAATGGATTCATGAAATATCCTAGGCGCTACGCCAAAACAGGATCGTCAGAGGGAGTCGAATCGTCTTTCTTCTCCTCATCTTGAGTGTCCGTAGTGCTTTCTCCGCCAAATGGCCCGCTCCCCTTGTCTTCATTCGCTTTGAGCTCAACAACCGGCACGCCGATGTCTTCACCGCGACAAATGGCCTCAACTTGTTCACGGTCAAGAGTCTCCCAGACAATAAGGGCCTCTGCCATGGCATCAAGGTATTGGCGATTTTCTTTAAGAAGGTTCATGGCAACTTCATAATTATCTTGAACAAATTTACGAACTTCCGAGTCAATTTTCTCCGCGATTTTTTCTGAATAATCGTGAATTTCTTGGCCAGAATAGGCCACTGTCATATTAGACTTATGGTAATTAAGCGGCCCCATTTCCTTACTCATACCCCATTTACAAACCATATTCTGCGCCAATTGAGTCGCTCTTTCAATATCATTTGAGGCACCAGAGGTATAATCGCCAAAGACTAATTCTTCGGCACAACGCCCCCCCATTAGGACAGCAATTTGGTTGTGAGCAAATGTCGTATTAATACTCAATCGATCTTCATCAGGTAAAGTCATCGTAACGCCAAGGGCACCACCACGTGGCATAATAGAGACTTTATGAACAGGGTCAGTATTAGGCAATTTAAGGCCGACGAGAGCATGTCCCGCCTCGTGAAAAGCGGTATTGCGCTTTTCCTGATCGGAGACAACCATAGATCTTCTTTCAGGTCCCATTAAGACCTTATCCTTCGCCATTTCAAAATCAGTCATTTCCAATTTTGTTTTATTTAAACGAGCGGCATTAAGGGCCGCCTCATTCACGAGGTTTTGTAAATCTGCACCAGTAAAACCAGAGGTCCCTTTGGCAATCACTTCTAGATTCACTTCTTCAGAAAGAGGTGTTTTTCGAGTATGAACTTTTAAAATACCAAGACGACCACGAACATCTGGAGGACCAACCGTTACCCGTCGGTCAAAACGACCGGGACGCAAGAGGGCCGGATCGAGGACATCAATTCTATTGGTGGCGGCGATTAAGATGACTCCTTCATTGGATTCAAAGCCATCCATTTCAACTAATAATTGGTTAAGAGTTTGTTCTCTCTCATCGTGTCCGCCACCTAGACCGGCACCCCGATGGCGTCCAACGGCATCAATTTCATCAATAAAAATAATACAAGGAGCATGCTTCTTTCCTTGTTCAAAAAGGTCACGCACACGACTGGCACCGACACCGACAAACATTTCAACAAAATCTGAGCCAGAAATAGAGAAAAAAGGAACATCCGCTTCTCCAGCAACTGCTCGCGCTAAAAGCGTTTTCCCGGTACCAGGAGGACCAACAAGGATCACACCTTTGGGAATCTTGCCTCCGAGCTTCGTATATTTTTTTGGGTCTTTGAGAAAATCGACAACCTCTTTTAACTCCTCCTTCGCCTCTTCGACACCAGAGACGTCAGTAAAAGTGACTTTTTTCTCATGGGCAGAAAGCATCCGCGCCTTGGATTTACCAAAACTCATCGCCTTGCCACCACCGGCCTGAATCTGCCTTAGAAAGAAATAAAAAATAACAATTAAAAGAATCATCGGTCCCCAATTAATAAGAAGCGAGGCAAAGAATGTTTGCTTTTCCTCTTCTTCGTATTCAGGGATGAGTCCATTTTCTTTCAAAATATTAAAAGTGGTGTCTCCAGTATTTCCCGTCAATTGAAAACGAGAGCCATTATCATAGGCATCTTTAAACTTACCAACGATCTTGTTTTTACCCTTAAAGGTCACTTCGCCGATGTGCTTGGCCTCAATTGCTTTCACAAATTCTGGATAGGTTATATTTTTATAATCTTGCTTACCCTCGTTGGCCATTTTGGCGACAAAAAGCGTAACAAGGACAACCATGATCCATAATGTGAATGTCTTTTGCTGTGGTTTCATCATATTCCTTTTGATTACTTCGAACCGGACATTATTGTCCTCACTATTTTATGCTTCGATTCCTTAAGAATCAAGAATTTACGAAAGTAATTTGATCGGCCGTCATGTTGCCCAGAATCAAATAATCCTCTAGACCCTGTTGGGGAAAGCGATTCTGCAGTTCACACAGGGCATAAAGCCCCCCAAATTTCTGTTGCGCTAACGCAGGGAGGCTCGAAAGGAGAGGAAAAGTTTTCAAATTGGTCCCTTTAGTTAAGCGCTTTTTAGTAAGAATAAGGCCACCAAAAGGAGGTAAGACTTGTCCCTTTCTCCATTGAAGCACCTCATTCTGCCAGCTTATAGGATCTTCTAGCCGCTTGAGCCAAAAACTCTCCCAGGATAAAATCAGCCCTTTATTACTTTCATGATAAAAGAGTGTCGCCCCAGGGTAGCGAATCCCTTTCACACCACCACTAAAATCCATTGGTCCACGTTTTCCATGACGCCCCATATTCTCAAACTTCTGAAGGGCCTGGTAAACCTTACCATTTTCTCTGGAGGATAAATAATGAATCGTCTGACGCGCCTGCTCCTGTAACCCGGGAAATTCATTGCGCCCGTTAGGGTGAAGGTAAAGGCAAGAGCTAAGACTATCTTTAAAATATGGATAAGTTACCATTTCCTGTCGCGCTAATCCCAACTGCCCTGCCAATTGACGGGCCTGATGACTATAAAACTTTAGATAATGGGGGTACTTTTGAGCGATCGGTGGGATTAATTCTTTCCGCCAATAATTGCGCTCAAATCGGCCATCGTCATTACTTGGGTCATGGACAAAATCCTCCTGTAATAATTGGAGATAGCGCAAGATATGGGCACGTGTAAAGGCCATTAAAGGACGGATGACAGCACCATTAATAACCGGAATGCCAATAGTCGCTTTTAATGATGTTGTCTTCCCACGTTGCATCTGCGCCCATTCATAGGAATCGTCGATATGATGGCCAAGGGCGAGTCGATCGCCCTTTTTAAGATGCTGACGAAAAAGACGGTAGCGCTCTTGCCGCCAGCCATGCTCGCCATCTCCTAATTGTAAATCTGTGGCAGTTTCCACTATTAAAGGAATATTGAAACGATTACAAAGATTAGTGGCAAATTCTTGCTCGGACAATGACTCCGATCGGAGTCCATGATTAATATGGATAGCGCGTAGATTAAAGGAGCGATGTTTTTGTAGACTCATTAATAAGTGCAAAAGAGCGACTGAATCAGCGCCACCGGATAGGCCCACCAAGACGGTTGCGCCAGAGCGTGGCCATAGCTTCATGCCATCCATAAACTCCAAGCAATGGTGAGTGTATTTTCTAAGGATGGTTTGTTGATCGCTAAGACATCGTTTCATACTGGCCAAAATCTCTCTAAAATATTTAGAAGGACGTATTGACAGTACATTACAGTTTCATTAGTATTTTGGCCACACACATATGGCGACGTAGCTCAACTGGTTAGAGCACAGCATTCATAACGCTGAGGTTGGCAGTTCAAGTCTGCCCGTCGCTACCATCTTTTTTTCCATTGTAATTCGCCCTGTATTTTATAGAATGACTCTATGAAAGCAATTTATTTAATCACCCTTATGACATTTACATTTTCTCTCGCCAACTCTTGTAGTAATGCTCCCAAGAAATCAAAACCGAAGGCAGAATGTCTCTGTATTGAAATATATGATCCTGTTTGTGGTAAAGATGGATTAACTTATGCCAATGCCTGCAAGGCCGGATGCGCGAAGCAAAAGTTTAGCCCTGGAGAATGTGTCGGGCCTTAATCGCCCATTCATGGCCAAATAATGGGCCCAAGGTCCAACCATTTTTATAAAGACCTTTGGCGGTCCAAACTTTCTCTTCATTATCGAGGGCGTACAAAACCGGTCTCCGTTTCGGTGCCTTGGCCCGCTGCCCAGATTCAATCGCCATCGTACCTAAGGACAATTGAAATAAATCTTCAAATCGGTCTTTCATCATTTTGAGCTCGGCCTTCCCTGATAGATAAGGACCCTCGTTAATATGAGTGGAGCCGATCATGGTCGTCCCATCAGCGCGTTTAATCAGCTGGCCATAGGGCATCTGCAGGACAAAACTTTGCCGGCCAAGAAACTCTAGGTTTGTTTTGCCCAGAAGAAAACTACCGGGAACTACCTTGCAAGTCTTTTGATCATTCCCGGCCTTGAGATCAGCTTTAAAAATCTGCCATAGATCTTGATAGGCGCCCATGGCGACAAATAAAAGTCGGCTACGGACCATGGCGCCAGAGGCCAAGACCACTTCCACATAATCATCCACTCGTCGCACTTCATAGGCGGTATCATCTATAGTTAGGATATCCTGCGCTAAATGTTTGATTAACCTCTTGGGGTCAACTAAAAAGGCCTCTTCTTCATGCGCTAAAAAGTCTTGGTGCTGGCCCAAAGAGCAATTATGAAGAGATCCATAACGGCGAGTCAAAGTCTCAACTCTGCCTTTATCTTCAGCAGGTGCTAATGTGAAAAAGCGCGAGGGTTCAATTCCATGATGGGTAAATTCATCACTATGAACGGTCCAATCATAGGCACGAGAAAGGAGATCACCCAGTGGACTAATACCGGTCTTAATCCCCATTTTACAAATGATACCTGTCGAGCTTAATGAGCACGGAGCGGCCAAACGTTTTCCATTGATGATTAAGATCTTGTCTGGAGATAAGAACTCAGAGCAGGCATTTGCCACGGAGCATCCTAAAATACCCGCTCCCAAAACCAGGATATCCACCTCATATTTCACATTCGCTTCTTGCCATTTCATATCTTTCTCTTACCATTGTGGTTCGATTATTTTTTACAGGAGTCACACACAGATGTCTAAAACGATTAACCCAGAAGGGGCCATTTTTGCCACACAGGCCACGGAAATTAAAGCTCAATCCGTCGCTGCCGTCCTCCAACTTACTTATATGGAAGATTGTACTGTGCCCTTCATTACCCGCTACCGTAAGGAAAAAACGGGGGACCTTAACGAGGAACAAATTCGTAATATTATTGACACCTACGAGGCCTATCTCGAAAGAGAAAAACGACGTGCCTATATTCTTGAAGCGATCACCAAGCAAGAAATGATGACACCGGAAATTAAACAGGCCATTCTTAAAGCTGAAACACTGGTTCAATTAGAAGATATCTATGCTCCTTTTAAAGCGAAGAAAAAAACAAAAGGAATGTTGGCCAAAGAAGCCGGTCTTGGGCCGTTAGCGGATGCAATTCTCAAAGGTGAAGGTCAGCACGAAGAGATGCAAAAAATGGCCGAAACTCTGATCAATCCCGATAAGAAAATTAAGACCATAAAGGATGCCCTTGATGGTGCTTTTGCTATCTTGATTGAAACGTTTGCCCACGATCCAGAAATTAAAGACACCCTCAGAAAAGATTATTGGAGAGACGCAGTCGTCGTCTCTAGTAAAAGGCCCAAGGCCGAAGAAATTAAAGATTTTGAAAAATTCAAAGACTATTTTGAATTTGAGCAAAAGGCATCTGAACTTCTCGACCCCAGAAATGGCCACCGCTTCCTGGCGATGCGCCGTGGGATGACCCTAAAGGTTCTTAAAGTTGAAGTTCAATTTCCTATAGAAAGTGGAACGGGCCTCATTCGCTCTGTTTATTTTGATGATGATAAGCACCCACTACTTGATTGGCTTGAGGCCTGTGCCAAAAAGGCCTTTACTCTTTATATCCATAGTTCACTTGATCTTGAGCTAAAATCAGAACTTAAGAAGACTTCCGATGAATCAGCGATTGATGTCTTTGGCATCAATTTAAAAAGTCTTTTATTACAACCTTATTTAGGAGCGAAGGCAGTATTGGCCCTGGACCCAGGAGTCCGCACTGGCTGTAAAACAGCAGTCGTTGATCATACTGGTAAATTTCTTTTTGATACTGTTATTTATCCCCATGAACCTCAACGAGATATTCAAGGATCCGCTCGTATCATTGAGCGCTTGATCGAACATTATAATGTTAAGCATATTGCTGTGGGAAATGGGACCTTTGGTCGCGAAACCCTTCACTTTTTAGAAGATCATATTCCGGCCATTAAAAAAGGTGAAGTCAAGGCCACCTTGGTCAATGAATCCGGCGCCAGTATATACTCGGCGTCACCTATTGCCGCTAAAGAATTCCCCAACAAAGATGCTACCGTCCGTGGGGCCATTTCTATCGCTCGTCGCTTTCAAGATCCTCTTGCGGAATTGGTAAAAATTGATCCTAAAAGTATTGGTGTCGGTCAGTACCAGCACGATGTTAACCAGGCCAAATTGAAAAAAAACCTCAACCATATTGTTGAAAATTGTGTCAACTTTGTCGGTGTTGATTTAAATACCGCCTCAGCTCCTCTTCTCAGTTATATTTCAGGTGTCGGCCCGACCTTAGCTGAAAATATCGTTAAGACTCGTGAAAAGATTGGTGGTTTTAAATCCCGTAGCGAATTAATGGATGTCCCCCGTTTTAGTCAAAAAATATTTGAACAATCTGCGGGCTTCATGCGTATTTATAATGGTGAAAATCCTCTGGATAGCACTTTTATTCACCCAGAGAAATACCCTCTTCTTGAAAAATGGGTTACCCAAAAAAATTGTACCTTAAAGCAATTGGCGGCAGAGACGGATTTCATTACGCAATTAGAAAAAGATAAAGACTTGGCCCATGAATTGGGCGAATTCACACATGCTGATATCGTCAAGTCTCTAAAAACTCCTGGCCAAGATCCACGGACAGAGTTTCAGTCAACAGAGTTCCGCAAAGACATCCGCAAAATGAGTGACCTTGAACCGGGAACTTGGTATACCGGCATTGTTACCAATATTACTAAATTTGGTGCCTTCATCGATATCGGAATTAAAGAAAATGGTTTAGTTCATGTTTCTGAAATGGCCGATCGTTTTGTGGACAACCCCCTTGAAGTTCTTAAAGTGGGGCAAGAGGTCAAAGCACGTGTAATCGAAGTTGATCTTGACCGCTCACGCATTGCCATGAGTTTAAAAAAAGGTGATTCTGGATCTGTCACCGGGACTCGCGGTGGTGCCAATAAGAAGGCCCCCAAAGCACCTCGTCAGGAAACGAAGCAATTAAAAAACAATGCCTTTGCTGCGCTTAAAAACTTAAAACTTTAACCATTTTTTATCCACACCATTATGACATCATAATGGTGTGGCCAGGCCATACGACCGCTCTTTAGCAAAGGTGTGATTATGGCCATTTAACTTCAGCTAGCGGGCCAACAGTGAACAGCACTTATATCGAAATCTGCGATCTTCAAATCCGCCGTCGTGATAGCTCATCTCCCCAACTAATATTTTATTGATAGGGCAGGTATAATCAACTGCGCCATCGAAAATATTCACATAACCAGAAATCTCACAGTCTTTTATTTCTGCCGATTCGGTTAGTTTCATGTCACAACACTGAAATGAAAAAGATCGGTCTTCAGTTCCACTATCATGGTTGCTTTGCACACCACCATAAACAAGTGGAGGTGAGCAAGTATAATTAACAAGGTTGTCCTTGTTATTAACATCTCCAGAAAATAAGCAGTATTTTTTTACTAATGCAGTTCCACTGACAGAAGCTCGGCAACATTTATATTCAAAACGCCTATCTTCAGTTCCGTTAGAATGCACACTTCTAACGCCGGATATAACCTTATCCCCAGGGCAAGTATAATTAACAGGGCCATCATAATTATTAACATAACCAGACCAGGAGCATGAGTCTAAAACAACATCCCCCCCGGAACTAGGTGAAGAGGCTGCAGTACACCCTGTGATCGTACTATTTCCTCCGCTATCCGTGTCAAAATATAATTTGAATGATTTAGAAATCGCCTTTATATCGCGATCTTGGTTTGATGTAATTTGTTTCTTACCCACAATTTCTAAGAGAGCATTAAAAGACTGACCAGATCCTTGTGGAAAATCCCCACCAGTATAATCTGGCATGGAAAGCCGAATGGCATCTATTTGTAACTTTCCAAAATCTGAATTACCTGAAAACCTCAACCTTGAACGATTTCCATCCTGATCTGCGCTCCAAAGTTCAACATCGACAGGAGTTCCCTGGATATTACTCCCTTTAAAAGAAACTCCTTTAAAAGATGCGGTACAATCTTCAGGGGACGACACTAATAATGATACCTCCTGAGATAAATCGATATAATCAGTACTCGACTGGGAGAAAGTTTGAGTGTTTGACATATTTTTTATCAGCTGCATAACACCTAATGAAAGCCCTCCCAATAGGCCAGCTGCAACCATGACACTGATAAGGGAAAAGCCCTTATTATTAATTTTCATATAATTTCCTCTAGTATAATAATATAAGAAAGAAAGAATTAAAGAAAGGTTGGAAATTCCTTACTGACTAGACCTAAAGGGCATAATAATAACTGAATAAAACACTACATTTTCTTGCTTGATCTAAGTAATTTTGATTCGGTCAAATGGATAGAACCTTATTGTCCAACACTGCGAACATAGTCTAAATAATTGGTTTCTTTTTTAAAAATTTTCAATGATAAGGCCGAGAATATCCAACTAATAGCGAGTGGGACAAAAAAACTAATGGCGAGATTAGAGGCGGTCAAATGTAAACCTACATTTCGGTCGACAAAGCGACTGGACATAATATTAATTCCAGTCAGCTCCAAGAAGGCCAAAAGACCAATTCCAGAAAAAAGACCTAAAACAATAGCAGCAAATGATAATAAAAGAACAAGTCGCGATGTATGCCGACCAATTTCCTCTTTCCCCATTCCTAAAATCCAAAAAGACGTCAGGTCTTTTTTTATTTTAGAGAAGAAAATAAAGAGGCCAGAGGTAATACACAAAGAAACTAAGCAGGTCATAGCAGTAAAGAGAAAAATCATGACATGGGATTCAAGGCCCAGGGCCCAAACTAACGATTGGTTAATATCCTCCCACATGACTAACTCACCAGGGATATTAAGTTCTTTCATGCTAACCAAAACTTCGTCACGGTCGAGATCACCAAAAAAGCGAATACGATTGAGATCTCTTTTACGAATAAGATTTTGTATTTTTGTTAAGGCAACCCATATATGAAATTGATCCACTTCCTTGACATGAGAGAGGGCAAAATCATCAACCTTGAGGCCTATGACCCGGGGAATATCTTCAAAAAGAGAATCCACATGGCCCGGGCTAATAAGACGAATAGGAATCTGATCCTGCCAAAGAGAGAGGTTTTCGCGAATCGTGCGTGTTAGTACCACCTCATTAAATTGTAGATCTTTTAATAAGGGGGGCCTAATGCCCTTTGGGTCAATACCATGAGCAACGACAGGCGTAAGAAACTTCCCCTTGCCCAAAAGTAATTCTATTTCATACTCAGGTAAAATAATATTATCTGGAAATTTATGGCGCAAGGCCTTTAGGATTTTGAGAACCTGAGTTTCCTCCATCGACTCCAATAAGATGGTGCCGGAGCCCATGGCCGTTTTTGACCGACCAATAACTTTTGTCTGGAGCCCTCCCATCGCAGATTGTAAAACGATAAGCGCCATGGAGCTTAAAAAAAGTCCGGCCAAGGCCAAAAATAATAATCTTTGGCGAGAGCCGGCCTTAAAGATAAATTGAACGAGATAGCGAAAAAATGAAGTATTCATTTTATTCGTAAAACTTCTTCTTTTCCTTAACCAGATTTAACAGATAAGGAGAAGCGCCATAGCGATACGGATCAATACTCTCCGCCCTCTTATTAAGGGCCTCGACTAAACGGTCAAGCCCTTGAGAGTCAGCATAGCGCAACAGACCTCCTCTAAAAGGAGGAAAGCCGATGCCAAAGATTAAGGCCAAGTCTAATTCACCAGGGGTTGCAACAATCTCCTCTGAAAGACAAATAGATGCCTCATTAATCATGGGTAAAATGACTCGCATTTGAATATCAACTTCACTCATCTTTTTAGAATGAGAAGGTAAAAGCGCCTTGGCATCTTCATTTTCTGAGACGGCCTTGCCACTTTCATCATAGAGATAAAAACCTGCCTGAGTTTTGCGGCCGAGCATACCTTTTTCAACCATCCCCGCAACAAGCCCTGAAGGCATGGCACGATCACCAAGCCCATCATGAAGAATTTTGGCCACTTTTTGACCAACATCAAGCCCCACTTCATCGAGAAGGCGGCATGGCCCCATAGGTAACCCAAAATTGAGACAGGCCTTATCAATATCTTCAATGGAGACACCTTCTTCGAGAAGAAAGCCCGCTTCATTGAGATAAGGCATAAGGATACGGTTGACTAAAAATCCCGGGCCATCTTTGACGATGACAGGTGTTTTTTTAACTTTTAGGGCCCATTTATATAAGGCCTCGACCGTCTCAGGCGCCACTTTATCGTGAGTAATAATTTCCACCAATGGCATACGATGAACGGGATTAAAAAAGTGTAACCCAGCAAAACGAGCAGGATTCTCTAAAGCTGTCGCCATTTCAGTGACACTAAGAGAAGAGGTATTGGAAGTGAGTAGACAATCAGGCCGGACTTCTTTTTCCACTTCAGCGAAGACCGCCTTTTTGATCTTCATATCTTCGACGATGGCCTCAATCAATAAATCAACCCGCTTAAAACCATGATAGTCCAATTGCGCCGTAATACTTCGTTGTTTGCGACTGAACTCATCGCGTGACATTTTCCGCCTTTTAACGGCCCCCATAAAATTTTGTGAGGATTGACGTAAACCAATATCCAGGGCATCAGTACTTAGGTCCTTCATAATGGGAAACATATGAGCATTGGCCATAAGCCAAGCAATACCACCACCCATCGTACCAGCACCAACACAGGCGCCTCGCTCCAGTGAAGGCAACTCACCCTCACCTTTTGGTCCCGCATACTTTTTAGCAGTTTCGGTCATAAAGAAAATATGCTGAAGATTTTTAGATTGTTCACTGGTGCATAATTCACCAAAGGCCTGGGCCTCACTCGCCAAATAACTAGCACGACCTTTCATCATACCCGCTTCCATCACGTCGAGTATTTTTAGCGGTGCTTCATAAAAACCCTTTGTCTTTTTCAGGACATTTTCACGTGCTTTTTGAAAAATAATTTTGCGAGAGACAAAGTTATCAGCAGCAAAATGCTCCAAGGTATCTTTTAAATTACCCTTCTTTTGAATATTTTTGAAATGTCTTTGCGCACAGGCCACCAAGTTCTCTTTCGGGTAGACTTCATCCACAAGTCCCATTTTCTTCGCCTTGCGACCCTTAATCATTTTTCCCGTAAGAATCATATCAAGAGAATTGGGAAGTCCTACTTTTTTAGGAAGACGGTAAGTGCCACCGAAACCGGGTATCAAACCTAATTTAACTTCCGGCAATCCCATCGCCGACGAAGAATCACTAGACATAATAATCGATTTACAAGCGAGAGCGAATTCTGTCCCTCCGCCAAGACAAACGCCATGAACGCAGGCAACAGTCGGGAGGCCAAGATCCTCCAATTCATTAAAAAGACTTTGTCCTTGTTCAGCGCCATCAGCTCCTTCGCTTTCTGTATTCATACTAGCAATAAGGTTAATGTCCGCGCCGGCCAAGAAACAACGCTTTTTATGAGTGAAAAAGATCACCCCTTTAAGATCGCGTTTTTGAGCTTTAAGGTCTCCAAGAACACCCTTTAATTCTGTCAGAGTTTCCTCGTCCAAAACAGTCATGGATTTATCGCAATTATGGCCAAAACCAACTTTGGCAATGTTATCATCGATATCAAAACTAATACGTTTATAAGTCATGGTAAGATCCTTTTTTATGCCTGAAGATTTTCAATAATTACAGCGCCACCTTGGCCACCACCAATACAAAGAGATGCAATACCATACTTGGCCTTCTCCCTTCGTAATTGGTGCATTAACGTGACTATTAAGCGAGATCCAGTGGAACCAACAGGGTGACCAAGAGCAATCCCACCACCATTCACATTAAGCTTATCTAAGGGGATTTCACCAATAGTATGGTCCAATCCAAAACGAGCTGACGCCTCAGGGTTTTTACAGGCCTCAACCACTGCCATAACCTGGGCCGCAAAGGCTTCATTAATTTCAATATAGTCCATTTGGTCAATCGTCATACCCGTTCGCTTGAGCACACCATCCATCGCCAGCAAAGGACCCATCCCCATGCGCTCGGGTTCTAGGCCATGAAAATGATAATCCACTAATCGCGCCAAAGGCTTAAGATCATACTTTTTAACTGCTTCTTCTGAAGCAAATAAGAGAACGGAGCCACCATCTGTAATAGGACAAGCATTACCAACAGTAACGGTTCCCGATTTTTTCTCAAAATAGGGACGCATTTTACTAAGACCTTCAACCGTTGAATTCTTGCGAGGTCCAACATCGTCTTTTAATAAATGTTCCATATTAGGGCCAACCGGCAATGGAACAATTTCCTCTGCCCAAATCCCTTTCTCTTGTGCCTGGCAGGCCAATTGATGAGAGCGATTGGCAAAAGTATCCTGTTGCTCCCGGGTGAGGCCGAACTCGCGGGCCAATAATTCGGCCGTCTGCCCCATATTAAGGCCACAAAAAGGATCTGTTAAACCCTGTTCGATAGCAATAATGGGAGAGAGAAATGGCGGCCTAAAAGTTCCGATGGCCTTAAGCTTATCTTTAACAGTTTTGGCCTTCATCATTTGGACAAATAATTCCGTCATTTCTTTGCCGTAAATCAACGGCATTTGAGACATATTCTCGACGCCACCAGCTAAAATAATATCTGAGCGGCCACTCGCTATTTTTAAATAAGCATGGCTGACGGCCTCCATCCCTGAGGCACAGTTGCGGTGGCAGCTATAGCCAGAAGTTTTCTTATCAAGACCAGCTTCAAGAGCGATGACTCGGCCAATATTAGGATATTTCGCAGGTGTCCCTGTGTTCCCGATAATAACTTCATCAACGGCATCATTAGGGATGGAAGTATCATCGAGAAGATAACGAATAAGATAGGCCCCTAAATAAGGTGCATCAACATCCTTTAACTGAGTCCCGGACTTGGCCTGGGGTGTACGCTTTCCTTGCACAATGTAGACGGGTTTGTTCCCCATAATACTCTCCTTGGCCACGTGGGGTGAAATGATTCATTTTTGAATCCAGACTATATTAAATCAGCTTTAGTCATGTGAAAAGGGTTGCTTTTTAGCCGCGCTAATCAGTCAACTATAAACAAAGATGAAATGACCTAAATTTCCCCTAGCAGTATAAACCCCAAGCGGAAATATTCCCACTTTCTTCTAGAAATAAATCCATTCAACGCCACGCTAAAAATAACGTCCCTCACTTCTTTTCATGGAAAGTTCATATTTATTTTGCTAAATTTACTTATCACTAAAGGAAAATTAAATGAAACGTGTCTTTTATATTGCGAATGCCTTTGACGGTTCCTATTTTGCGCTTACTGATAATCTTGATGATTACTTTAGATCCCTGGCCGCTTATGCTATGAATCTTCAAAACTCTAAAAAGCTCAATACCTATACTTTTGGAAGTCTTGAGATGACGGAAGAAGAGTATCAAGTGGCCGCCAGCGATGCACGTGCCTTTGAGCAATCACGAATTAAAGTCGATAAAGAAATTCAAGAAGAGACCTCTGAGTCTCCAGATCTTCCCGAGCAACCAAATCCACCAGCTGCGAAAAAAAGAGAGAATAGACCCGGTTTACGACTTGTTTAAGGTGAATTCTTTACACATCTAGGCATTCAGCTTGCCATAGCGCCGCTCCTG
>JBFGZE010000029.1:0-31530 GCA_041586955.1 Bacteriovoracaceae bacterium | reverse complement strand
CATTCAATTGGAAACCCTTAAAAATACAGAATCTCCAGGTAGTGGACCAAAACCAGCGAGCGATGATCAATCGAGTGCCAAGCCTGCTCCAAAATTTAGAAGTATCGTTCCACCTGGAGTTGAGGCCAAAACCTTTGCCAATGAAGGGAAAGAGGTCGATAAGCAAGTGGCCCAAACGATGGGAATGGCAGCTGTAAAAAAAGTAGATATTGAGATTAAACAAGATCAAGGTCAATTTGCTCCTGAAAGCAATGCCCCACCAGAAGGGATGATCAATAGAGCAACGGGTGAAATTGCCCCAACTGCTGGCGGTTATATTGATCTTGCGACCGCTCAATACATTCCCCCACCACCAGGCTCGGCCTTTGATCCTATTACGGAAACCTATATGCCACCTCCAGAGTCCGGAACTATCGATCCAACAACTGGGGATTACCATAATGCTTATTATGAGCTAAAAGATGATGGTAGTTTTGAGAAAAGGCTAGACGAAGAAGTTGCACGTGAGATTTCTTCAACCGAGTCAAACGATCAATTGAAAGAAGATGGTATAGAGGAAAAACCGGCAGATGCTCCGACCGGAGAGACCAACCTTGTCGACGATGGAGCTGCTCCGCCTCCTCCAATAGCTGGTTCAGAGCCAACAATGGCAGAAACTAATATCACTCCTATTGAATATGAGTATCAAAGCATCGAAGGACAGTCAGGAACTTCGGTAGAAGAAGAGTTATCGGCGACAAACGCTGAAGAACTCGTGGACAGTGAAGTAACGGCCACTCCGGTCCATAATAACCCTGATATCCAAGCATCTGGTGGTGGAACGACAACGAAGGCCAATTTTAACTTTACGATTCAATAAAAAACCTGGAACGATAAGGAAAATTTTAGCTTTAATATCCAATACTTTGCCCGCATAATATAATGAAGAGAACACGTCCAAAGAACACCCAAGTCTAGGCTTGGGTGTTTTCATTAAAAAAGGTTAAAGGATATGACCTGTAAAAAATGGCTAACGATTGCCACCATTCTTTTCACTCTCTCGCCATTGGCCTTCGCAGGATCGATGACAGCAGGCCTAAAGTACTTTAAAACGGGATCCTATCAGGACGCCTATAATGAGTTTAGCACCATCAAAGGAAGCGATAAAGAGCGCGCTGTCGCCCAATACCTAAGCGGTCTATCCCTTAACCGACTACAGCGATATGATCAATCCATCAGTCATTTCGAAAAGGCCTTGGCCCTTAAAAACGACTCCAAAGACCTTTACTACGAATTAGGTCAGGCCCAATACGCCAATAATGACCTTGAAAAGGCCCGCAAAAGTTTTGCTCGCTCTTATAAAAAGGCCCATAAAAGTGCGATGTCACTTTATTATGTGGCCCATATCTCCCAAATTCTCGAGGATCATAAAAGAGCTAAAAATTATTATCTTAAAGTTTTAAAAATTGAAAAAAGAGATAAAAAACTTAGGCAAGTGGCCCGCTTCCAATTATCTGAAAGCCTTTTAGGCCTTGCAGAAAAAAGAAAAAATGTACCAAAGATGGTTGATAAATATGTGTTGCCACAAATGCGTAAGGCCTTCAGAACTGATACCACCACTCCTCTCGCCTTAGATATTAAAAATAGGATCACCGAATTGGAGAGGCGCTATAATCTAGACCCCAATTTTATGAAAAATGGCCGTGTTCTCCCGGCCAAACGATGGACTCTTTCGGCCAACCAAAGTATGAGCTATGATTCCAATATCACTCTCTCAACAGAGGAGACATCAACTCAAGCAACCCAGGCCGACTCCTTTATTCACAATACAAGATTTAATGCCAATTATATGGCCTCTTTTTTCCATCGCTGGGTCATGACTACTGGCCTTTCACTCACTAATACCATTCATGGAGAGCGCGATAATACGACTGTTTATCAAAATGATGGCTACGGACATGGCGCCAGCTTAAATAACTCTTTTGAGCATACCGCCTTTAAGCAAAAGGCCTCATTGATTTTTAATTATGGTTATGATTACTCAGAGCAAGATCATCTGGCCCAAAAAGACCGCAAATTTTATTCTTACTCTCATACTGTCACTTTAGGTGAAAAGTTTCAATTGTTTAAATGGGGACCAACTTCTATTAAGTTTAAATGGAAAGATTATAATAACCACAATATCGACAGTGATAGCCGCTCCAAATCTTTTATTGTCGACCAAATTGTTATGCGACCCAATCGCCATATCATCGTTTTCTTTTTTCAAGCTGATTATGTTGACGTCTTTAATAACACAACTTCGAGCACTGATAGTTATCTTTTTCGAAGCGATTATATTATTTCAAACATTTGGCCGAGCTATTCACTCAATCTTGCTATGTCCGTTATTTTACTCGACACCAAAGAGCAAAGCTTAACGAGAGGAACGGAGAAAACTTTTAACCCCTCAATCAGCTTAACGAAAAAGATTAATAAGAACCTCAAGGTAACAGGTTCTTATAATTACACCAAGAATACTTCCTTAGATGAGGACACATATGCATATACCAAGCATGTCACGGCCTTAAAGCTTAATTTAGCATTCTAAATCTGACTAAAATGGTCATGTCAGACTATGCTATTTAGTTGTGTCTCTAGTATATCAGGATAATTCCCTTAATCCTCTCCCCCAAATGCCGAAAAGCTAAGCATAGATTTATTTTACAAATGGATATTTCATGATTGAGCGAATCGTAAAGGTTTTTGGCCTGACCCTTATTTTTATCTTTTCTGCGATTAGTATTTTCTTTTCTATTAATTTACGTGAATTTCCTCCTGGGCATACCTACCGTAAACTTTTTTCTTATACTTCCCTTTTTGAAGATCGTTTTTATGATATTCGAATGTTAAAAACCCTAGACCCCAAGGCCGTCGATAAACGTTTAGTCTTAGCAGAAATAGATGATGAAAGTATAAAGAAAATTGGAAAATGGCCATTACCTCGAGACAATTGGGCCAAGATGATGGATAAATTAAACACTTTTGGCGCAAAAGTTATCGCTTACGATGTGTTCTTTAGTGAAGAATCGAACTCTTGTGGTGGTGTGACGCCTGAGCAAAAAATGGCCGATGCCATTAAAAGATTCCAATCTGTCCCAGGAAATAAAGTTGTCCTTCCCTATTCTTTAAGTCAATACCCGCACGAAGATACTTTTAAGGAGATGCCTGAAACTCTTTACAATTTTATCATGGACTCCAAAATTGAGGGTGAGAATAACCTCGACCCCCGCTTTGTTGAAACCAAAGTTTTTCCACTTCCCATTTTAACTGAGACTGAAGCCGCCATTGCCCATATTGAGGCGACCGCCGATAACGATGGGATCTTCCGTCATTATCCTGTTGTAGGCAATGTTGATACCCTTTATTTTCCCTCATTTGCGCTCTCTAGCTACGAGCATTTTACAGGTGACAAGCCACACTTCGAATATGGCGGTGATGGTACTCCAATTTTAAAATTAAAAACAGGGACCTTAACCCTTAGTCAAAGAGGAGAGGCCAAGGTTCGCTGGCTCGGCAACCAAAATAGCTTTCCGCGCGTACCGATTTGGAAAATTATTGCGGCAGATGATAATGATCCTGAAATGAAACAAATTTTTGATGGCCGAGCAGTTTTTATTGGCTCTACTGCTTTTGGTGCCCACGATCTCCGGCATACACCTGTCGATTCAATGATGCCCGGAATTTACTTTCATATGAATATGACCCATATGCTACTCGAGGGTAAATTCTTTAAAAATCTCGACGAGTCTACCAAATTCTCTTGGCTTATTCTCATCGTAGGAACAATTATTATTCTTTTAGTGCAATTTTTAGCTCATCCACTTCTGGATTTAATATCTGTTCTGGGCATAACTGTTGGCCTCTACTTTATTGACACCTATTACCTCTTACCGAAAGGTTATGAGATTAAATTATTTTTCTGCCTCTTTTCTGTAGGTGCTTGCTATTCCTGGAACACCTTTCTCAATTTTTATCTGGCCAATAAAGATAAGGCCTTCCTCAAAAATGCCTTTGGAAACTATATTTCCCCTGAACTTATTGACGAAATGTATTCGACAGGTGTCGCCCCTGAGCTTGGTGGTGATTGCGGGATTCGAACAGCTTTTTTCACCGATATCCAAAGCTTTTCGACTTTTTCCGAAAAATTATCAGCGACCCAATTGGTTGAACTTCTCAATGAATACCTAACTGCTATGACCGATATCCTACTCGATGAAAATGGAACACTTGATAAATACGAAGGGGATGCGATTATTGCTTTTTTCGGCGCCCCCATGCCACTGGAAGATCACGCCCGCCGCGCCTGTATGGTCGCCCACCGTATGCAGGAATCATTATTAGAATTGAGAAAAAAATGGGTCAGTGAAGGAGATAAATGGCCCCAAATCGTTCATGAGATGCGAATGAGAATAGGTATTAATACCGGCGAAATCGTGACCGGAAATATGGGTTCTGCCTCAAGAATGAATTATACTATGATGGGTGATTCTGTGAACCTCGCCGCTCGTTTAGAAGAAGGCGCCAAGCAATATGGTATCTTCACTCAAATCTCAACTGACACGATGGAAGCTGCCGGTGATGAATTCCTCTACCGAGAGTTGGATACCATTAAGGTGGTCGGGAAATCCATACCAGTGACGACCTATGATTTATTAGGGCTCAAAGAAACAGCCCCACAATATCTCAAAGATTTATCGATAAAGTTTAAACAAGCAATAGACCTCTACAAATCCCAACAATGGGATCAGGCCATTGCGCTTTTTGAAGAAACTCTAGAGTTGGAGTACCAACGCTTTCCGGGACTCAAGGGCAAAAAAACAAACCCCTCCGAGATATATTTAGAGCGTTGTAAACAATTTAAAGAGTTGCCACCACCTCCAGAATGGGACGGGGTTTATACTCTGACCTCAAAGTAATAAAAAAGACCACGAAAGTGGTCTTTTTTTAAATTCAATTTTATTTAATAACTTAAAAGATCTCTTGCGGCTGAGACCACTTTATCCGTATTGGGGAGAATCGCCTTTTCAAGAATACGATTAAAACCAACTGGGGTAAATGTTGATCCAACCCGACGAACCGGAGCATCTAATTTCTCGAAGGCCTTTTCATTAATAAGGGCCACGAGCTCGCCACCAAATCCACCAAAGACTTTATCCTCATGGACTACTAGACAGCGGTTAGTTTTGGCCACAGAACGAAGAATTCCCTCTTCATCGAGGGGGCTTAAGGAGCGAAGGTCTACCACTTCAATTTGTGATCCATCTTCCTCTGCAATAAGCTCTGCAGCTTCTAAGCAGTGATGAACTGTATTACCATAAGTTAAGATGGTCAGGTCGCTTCCATCACGACGGACACGGCATTTACCAAAAGGAACTTCAAAATCCTCCGGTACCACGGTCATCGCCTGCTTGGCATTATAAAGAGCTTTGGGCTCAAGAAAAAGTGTTGGACCTTCAGAGCGCATACAGGTTCTAAGAAGACCAGCAGCGTCGTCAGCAAAGGCCGGTGTAACAATACGAATACCTGGAATTGGCGTTAATGACGCCTCAAGGTTTTGTGAGTGATAAAGGCCGCCACCAATATAACCTCCACTCGCTAAACGAATGGTAATATTCGGTGAAAATTGACCATTGGTTCGCCAATATTCGTGAGTTGTTTCAATGAATTGCTCCATTGCCGGCCAGAAATAATCAGCAAACTCAGCACCTTCAACCACTACGCGAATATCTTTATTAAAGCGAGAAAAGCCATTGGCCGTCCCCATAATAAAATCTTCGGCAATAGGCGCATTGAAGACACGTTCTTCACCAAATTCTTGCTGCATGCCTTTAGAAACGTTAAAAATCCCCCCCTTTTCCTTATTGGCCATATCTTGACCCCAAATAAAGGTATCAGGGTTATGGCGAAACTCTGCTTTTAAGGTGGAGTTTAGAGCATCGATAAATTTCATCGGCTCGCCAGCTTTGTTATGAGTCCCCTCTGGGTATTTTGTGGAAACATAGGGAGCTGGAATAACAAAATCAAAGATAGAGGCAGGGTCTGGATTTGGTGCCTTTACTGACTTTGTATGAGCATCGAGTAGAATGGCACGCGCTTCTTGATCAAGCTCTTCCATTTCCTTCTTCGTTAATAATTTATGATCAAGCATTTGCTTTTTAAAAAGCATAAGAGGGTCTTTGCTTTTGGCCTCTTCTCGCTCCTGTTCATCTCTATAAAGTTCATGTTTGTCAGAGTTGGAATGACTTCCAATACGTACACATTCAGCGTCAACGATAACTGGTTCTCCTTTTTGGAGAACATGCTTACGTGCTTCGGCCATGGCATTCATGGAATCAAAAATATCTTTGCCATCACATTGAATGATACGCAAATTAGCAAAACCACTGAAGTTGTCAGAGACGCGATCATTGGCCGTTTGCACCCATTTAGGAACGGAAATACCGTATCCATTATCTTGGAATACAAAAATGACTGGTAGCTTTTCCCGAGACGCCCCATTGATCGCCTCATAGCAATAACCTTCTGAAACTGAAGATTCGCCCTGACTTGAAATGGCCACACCTTTATGGCCATACTTTTTCATAGCGCGGGCGACACCCACAGCGTGTAAAGTATGATTCCCAGTACAAGAAGAAACGTTATGAACATTCCACTCTGGCTTGGCAAAATGATTGGACATATGCCGGCCACCACTAGCGATATCAGTACCTTTTGAGATTCCATTAAGAATAATTTCTTCCGCGGTTAGGCCACTGGACAAAGCAGTGAGCATATCGCGATAGTAAGGAAATAAATGATCTTCACCTAGAGTAAAAGCTTGTCCGATGGCCAATTGAATGCCGTCATGACCAGCGTAAGGAGCGTGATAGGACCAACCAATGGCCTGCTTTAAATAATTAGGTGCCCTTTCATCGATCTGCCGGCCTAATGTTAAAAGAGAATACCACTGTCTTAAGGTGGCCTTGTCTGTATTCTTTAATGTGAATTTTTTCGCTACTTTCATAAGCATAAGTACCTCTATCTATTCATTTACTCCGAAAGAACAATTAATCATATTTCGCCCCAATCGACAATTGAAGCATCCTTATTTTAATGAGAAAAGTAATTTTTTACAAAATACGCACCGTGCAAGACCACTGAAATCTAGTCAATAATGAACTTTTAAGGTTTAATAGCAACGTTTTGAACTAAAGTAAGGAGATAAAAAAGATGCCAATTGCCACTCATGAACAATATTGTCAAATGCTCGACTCGGCACGCAATGGCGGCTATGCCTATACTGCCATTAACGTCACAAGTACCTCAACTGCCAATGCGGCCTTAAAGGCCTTTGCAGATATGAAGTCTGATGGCATCATTCAAGTCTCTACAGGTGGTGGTAAATTTGCTTCCGGCCAAACAGTGAATGATATGGCAACAGGGGCCATCTCCCTCGCCCAACACGTCCATTTAATTGCTGAAAAGCTTGATGTTTGTATCGCTCTTCACACAGACCATTGTCACCCTCAATACGTTGATTCTTTCATGATTCCGCTCATCGAAGAAACAGAAAAGCGCCGTAAAATGGGCCTTAAAAACCTCTTCAATTCTCATATGTTCGACGGTTCAGAATTACCTCTCAGCGAAAATATTCGGATTTCAAAAGAACTTCTCACCCGCTGTGCCGCCAGTGAAATTATCCTGGAAGTAGAAACTGGTGTTGTTGGAGGTGAAGAAGATGGTGTTAATAATGAGGACACCCCAGCTGATAAGCTCTACACCACTGCTGATGAAATGGTTCAAATCGCTAGAGAATTGGGGCCGATAGGTAAATTCATGTATGCCGCGACATTCGGCAATGTTCATGGTGTTTATAAACCAGGAAACGTAAAACTCAAACCAGAAATCCTTAAACTCGGTCAAGAGGCAGTCGAAAAAGAATTAGGAAAAGAGGCCACTCATTACCTTGTCTTTCACGGAGGCTCAGGCTCTGAGCTGCATGAAATTCATGAAACTCTAGGTTATGGAGTTATCAAAATGAATGTCGATACCGATACCCAATATGCTTATTGCCGCCCTGTTGTTGATCATATGCTCAAAAATTATGATCAAGTCCTTAAGGTGGAAGGTGAAGTTGGATCCAAAAAGCATTATGACCCACGAGTTTGGTCAAAAAAGGCCGAAAACAGCATGACAGAGAGAGTCATAAAATCCATTAAGGATCTTAAGTCCGATGGTAAATCTATTCTTCTTTAAACTTATTTAAGGTGCCAGACTCTGGCACCTTTTTTTTTTTATGACCTCTTTTTATGGTAGAACGTTCCCACCCTCAAAAGGAGATCCTTATGAAGTCCCTTTGTTTTATTTTATTTTTGTTCTTTAATCTGTCTCTACCGGCCTATTTCATCCAAGGTGGAGATCAATTTTATGAAGAAATCAAAGGGAGTGGTATTGAGCAGGGTTTTGAGTTTACCGTAGAATATTGGCAAAGAGACTTAAGAGAGGCCCTACCACCGACATTAATCATTCCACCTATCGATAATCGCGCTGACTGCCGTGTTGATTCCATTCGTCCCATTGCACCTAATCCACTCAATATTCCAGAAAAAGAGCAGACGTATTCAGGCATGGTCAAATATCTGATTCGCATTTTAACCGCAATAGAGGCCGACGAGGGCTCTTGCCTGATAATGGTTCAAGACCGACAAGGCCTTGGTACTTTAAAAATATTACGGTATAGTTATCAATTAGAGTTGGCCAAACTCTTGGAGTGAGCACTTGGCCTTCACTAACTCCTTCGATTCGATTAATAATTTAGCAAAGGATTTTTGAGTTCTCTTGGTTTGCAGGACTATATCCTCTTTTTTCCTTTCCTTTTTTTCTTCCAATGCCTTAAGTTCTATTTCTGCGGTGGCCAAAACTTTAGCATTGCGCACGAGAAAGTCGACGGCGACATCACAATCATTGGGATTCGGTGCTGCAAATGTTAAAAGAGAAGTTATTCCAATGAGGCCAATAATCGCTTTTTTCACGAAGACTCCTCCTTGATTTAAAAATATAATTATTCCCTATTTCTTTGGCCAGGCCAAAGTTAATCCTGATCAATTGAAGTTAAAAAAGCACCCCTCAAAGTGGAGTGCTCAATCATTACTGATCCCCAGCAATCTTACTGATAATTTCGTAAGTATTTTTAGAGAGATCTTTAGTGCCTAGAATACGGTCAATTTCCGTTTTCATTAACGTCTTTTGGCCAGGCATCAATTTCTTATAATCTCTATAGGCGCCTACAATACGGGAAGCAATTTGTGGATTAAGTTTATCTAATTCGATCACTCGATCCGCCACAAGCTTATAACCACGTCCAGTAGGATGGTGAAATTGCACATAATTGCGGGAAAAAGCACCCCATAGAGAACGGAAAAGATTAGGAACGGTTTTGTCATAGACATCAGTCTTTTCCAATTCGAGAACCCGCTCATAAGTACTATCGTCGGCCGCCGCCGCCTGAATCCCCAACCATTTTTGCATAACAAGTGTTTCGTGCTTCCACTTCTGGTAAAATTTATTGACAGCAGTTGCTGCCTTTTGTGGAAAATCAAAAATAATGTTACCTAAGGCCGAAATTTCATCGGTCATATTAGTGGCGTTATTAAATTGTTGTTCACAAATGGCCAATATCTCATCTTTTTGGGTTGCAGACATTCGCCTAAGACAAGTATTTTTTAATGAACGCCTCCCGATGGAAGGAGCATCAACTTTAAACTCTCCTTCATCTTTTTTACTTTCGTAAAGATGAATAAACGCCTTTTCATACTTGCTGGAAAGGGTGTTTAACAAAAATTCACGAGCATCATGTACCTTTTGAAAATCAATGACATCAAACATTTGGTGGAGAATAGATTCTTCAGGGATTTCCATACAGAGGGCCTTAAAAGAATCATCCAATGTCTCATCACTTAATAAGGAGCCATAGGCCTCAAGATATATGGCATCGATTGACCACTCGGTTTTATCAGTTTCAACGAACCCTTTAATCGTCTCTTTGGCCAGGATTTGACCTGCTTCAAAGCGATTAAATTCGTCATTATCATTGGCCATAATGAAGGCCAAATTGGCAAAGCTTTGCTCCATTTCAATTTTAACTGGGGCCATAAAGCCACGGTTAACAGAAAGGATAGGACTCTCATTCACATTTTTAAAAACAAACTCTTCACTCTTTTTAGTCAGATGTAAAATTCCCTCTTCCAGCTGAGGTTGAGAATGATTACCATTTAATACCAAAGGTATATCTTGGCCATCTCTTGCGAGAAGACCTAGCCCCAAAGGCATATGAAAAGGCTTTTTAATGTCTGCCTCTGGCGTAGCGGGACAAGATTGAGATACTTTAAGTGTTAGTTCTTGCTTTTCGGAATGATAAGAACTTTCAATCTTTAAAACCGGTGTTCCTGCTTGTGAATACCAATTTTTAAATTGAGTAAAATCAAAATTATTATTGGCGACACTCATAGCATGGAGGAAGTCCTCGGTAGTAACCGCTTGTCCATCAAATAACTCAAAATATTTATCCATGCCCTTACGGAAACCTTCTTTACCAAGAAAGGTACGGATCATGCGAATCACTTCAGATCCTTTTTCATAAACCGTTGCAGTATAAAAATTATTCATTTCAATATAGCTTGAGGGCTTAATTGGATGGCCTGTCGGTCCAGCATCCTCAACAAATTGATGGCCACGAAGTCCTGCGACATCTTCAATTCTCTTCACGGTTCTCTGATTCATATCTGCTGAAAACTCTTGGTCGCGATAAACAGTTAGCCCTTCCTTCAAAGTTAATTGAAACCAATCACGGCAAGTAATTCGGTTACCTGTCCAATTATGGAAATACTCATGGCCAACCACACCTTCAATTCCCAGATAATCATTATCACTAGCAGTATCTTGTTTGGCCAAAACATAGGCCGAGTTAAAAATATTCAAACCTTTATTTTCCATGGCGCCCATATTAAACGAGTCCACAGCAACAATCATATAGATATCCAAATCATACTCAAGGCCAAAAGTATCTTCGTCCCATTTCATTGAATTTTTGAGGGATAACATGGCATGGCCGCATTTATCCTCATTACCTTTATCACAATAAATACGTAAATCGATTTCACGGCCACTCATAGTGGTATAAGTGTCTTTCACCTCACCTAAGTCACCCGCCACGAGTGCGTAAAGGTAAGCCGGTTTTTTAAAGGGATCTTCCCACGTCACAAAATGTTTACCACCTTCCAAATCGCCACTGTCGATAGGGTTTCCATTGGAAAGAAGGATGGGGTAAAGTTTTTTATCGCCAATAATTTTTGTCGTAAACTTTGCCATGACATCAGGACGATCAAGGTAATAAGTTATACGACGAAAACCTTCAGGCTCATTTTGCGAGCAAAAAATATTACCTGATTTATATAGGCCATCGAGTGCCTTATTTTCCTCTGGATTAATTTCATTATGAATTTCAAGAGTAAATTCTTGAGGTAGATGATGGAGGGTTAAAAACTCTTCCTCTTCCTCATAGCGGTCTTCGGCCAATAATTCGCCATCAATTTTGATGGATTTTAAAATCAGGTTTTCACCATTTAATTTTAAAGAGGTATTGGTATTATCGACCTGACGAATCAGCTTCATAGTTGAATAGACCTGAGTCCGCGTATCATCCAATTCAAAAACTAAATCAATGGTCTTGATCAGATAGTCAGGGGCCACATAGTCTTTTAAATAAATTGGTTGGGGAGTTGCATCTTTCATTATCGTTACCTCATAAATTAGAAAGTCAACAAACTAATAGAAAAGTTGGACTCAGGCAAGCTTAAGCGGCTTTTTCCTGCATCATGCCGTAACTCTTTTCCATAACTTAGCTCATCTTTGTGGAGAATACTCTTCTTTTAAATTCTAGATTTTGCTATAATTATGATCTAGCGAAGAGAGGAGTGCGGCGTGGCCATTAGTGATGACCCCAATCAAAGACATTATTTTAAGGAATGTAACCCTGAAGAGTTCGATTCATTTTGCAATAAATTGAGCGCACATGCCGCAGAGATTAATCTTTGGGCCAAAGGCCGGCCAGAACAAGATGTAGAAACCTTTGATATTCAAAGTATCAAAGAGCGCGAACTCGCTCTTAAGCCGAAGGGAGGCCTTCTCAAAAAGATCATGTCGAGCAACCTGATTAATAAGGATGTCTGCCTCAAATTCGATAATCAAAAAATTAATTACTTCACTACTGGAATTCTCCGTTTTGACAAAGAAACAAGGACTTACCTTTTCAAACTAGGCGAAATGGTCTATATTTCCCAGCAAAGGTCCAATTACCGCCTAAGCGCGTCTCATATCATTAAAATTCAAATAAAAATTGAAGGCGAGGTTTTTGATGGTTTAGATATCTCTGCCGGAGGGACCTCTATCCTCGTTGACAATGACCGGCTTGATGAATTCTCCAAAGGCCGCATTCTCGAAAATTGCGTATTACGCTTTATGCGGCAAAAATTCACGATTACTCAGGCCAAGGTCGTTCGGACATGGGAAAAAAACGACGAACAAGGAAATCCCTACGAAAGGGTGAAGGTTGGCCTATCATTCATCAATATGCCCAAAGACACTGAGGAAGAGCTTTTTAAGCAGATTAATGCCGAGGCCCGCGCTGAGGAAATCCGGAAGAAATTCGCCTCTCCCTAGTTAATGACGCTAATAGCAAGAGCCATAATAAAAATGTCATCAAATACCCAATCAACTTGACTGGTTACTTCCCTCCTTGGTATCTCATTTCCTATTATATTTTTTAAATTTTAACGGTGAGATACCCCGCATGATGGTAGAAACGCTTCGTGGCCATAAAATGATTCAAAGGGCCAATTTACTTAAGCAGAAAGACCTATACCCTTTCTTCCGGGCCATTGAGAACTCTGAAGGGACAGTCGTTCAAGTCGACGGCAAACCACAAATTATGATTGGCTCCAATAACTACCTTGGCCTTACTCATCACCCTTATGTGGTTGAGCAAGCGAAAAAGGCGATTGATACCTATGGCACTGGATGTACAGGATCGCGTTTTCTTAACGGTAACCTTATCCTACACGAAGAATTAGAAGAAAAATTGGCCAATTATTTAGGTCATGAAAAGGCCATCGTATTTGCCACTGGCATGCAGTCCAACTTAGGGGCCATTCCCTGTATTTGTGGGCCTAAAGATTGCCTTCTTTTTGATTCTGAAAATCACGCCTCGATTATCGACGCCAGCCGCTTGGCACTCGGACCAACTTTTAAATATAAGCATAACGATATGGAATCCCTTGAAGAACAATTGGAACAAACGGTTAACCGTTTTACCAATGTTACCATCGTCACTGATGGTGTCTTCTCTATGACCGGAGATATTGCCAAATTACCTGAGGTCGTGGCCTTGGCCAAAAAGTATGGCGCCCATCTCTATGTCGACGATGCCCATGGTATTGGCGTAATGGGTGATCGCGGTCGTGGTACTATGGATCACTTCAATGTTACAAAAGATGTCACCATTAATATGGGAACATTTTCAAAATCATTTGCCTCTATCGGTGGCGTCATCAGTGGTAACTCAGATCTAATCGATTATATTAAGCATTCGGCCAGAAGTTTTATGTTTTCAGCAGCGATGCCACCATCGGCCGTTGCGACGGTTTCGGCCTGTCTTGACGTCATTGCCCAAGATGGAACTATTCATCAAAGATTATGGGATAACGTCGAATTTATGCGTCAAGGCTTTAAAGAAATTGGCTTTTTTACCTATCATTCAAAAACTCCAATAATCCCTATTTTTATTGGTGACGATATTAAATCGATGATGGTCACCCAATTTCTTTTTGAAAATGGTATATTTGCCACTCCAGTTGTCAGTCCTGCTGTTCCTAAAGGTGAGGCACTCATCCGTACCAGCTATATGGCCACTCATCAAAAAGAAGAGCTGACCAAAGTTCTTGAAGTATTCGCTTTGGCCAAAAAGAAATTTGATATTCCAGGAAATGTTAATTAATTGAGAGTCAAATATGTCCGTAGAAGTTCGTCCGGTTATTAGTAAGAAAGACCTCAATACCTTTATCGATCTTCCCTGGAGCCTCTACGATCAAGATAGTCCTTGGGTACCACCTCTCAAAATGGCGGTCAAAGATCTCTTTAAAAAGAGTCATCCCTTTTTTCAAACCGGGAAAATCCATTCCTTCCTCGCCTACCAGAACAATAAACCTGTCGGCCGGATAAGCGCCATCACCAATGAAAAATATAATCAGTTTCACAGTGATCAAACAGGCTTTTTTGGCTTCTTCGAAAGTATTGAAGACCAAATAGTTGCCAAAGCACTCTTCGATGCTGTTTCGGCCTATTTAAAGGCCCAGGGTAAGACCACGATTTTAGGTCCGGTCAATCCATCAACTAATTACGAAGTGGGTACCCTCATTGATGGATATGATGATCCTCCCCAAATTATGATGCTTTATAATAAGCCTTTTCACCGCGATTTCTTGGAATCCTATGGGTTTACCAAAGCGAAAGATCTGATCGCCTTTCGTTTAGACTTGGACTTTCAGATGCCCGAGATAATTCGTAAAATTGCGGAGCGGACAGAGAAAACCAAAAACATCACTTACCGCCATGTCATTAAAAAGAATTGGGAAGAGGAGATTAAAATCCTGCACGAAATTTATAATAATGCCTGGGAAAAGAATTGGGGCTTTGTTCCTATGACTGATGAAGAGTTCCTGCACACCGCCCAAGATCTCAAAATGATCATCGATGAGCGCCTAATAAATATTGTCTATGTTGATAATGAGCCCGCTGGTTTTATCATATGTCTACCAGACTTTAATCAAGTCATGAAAGAGATTCCCTCCGGGAAGCTTCTCCCCACTGGTATTTTCAAACTCCTACGGCCTAAAAAATATATTAACCGCTGCCGCGTGATTACTCTTGGCGTGAAACAAAAATTTCGTCGCTATGGCCTAGAAACGCTTCTCTACAGCAAAATGCATAAGACTCTCCGTGAATTTCGTTATCAAGATGCCGAACTATCTTGGATCCTTGAAGATAATGTCAATATGATCAAACCCATTATGAGGATGGGGGCCAGCCCAGATAAGACCTATCGCCTCTTTGAAATGGAAATCTCATAATGATAGTTTTAGTAACAGGGGCGACAGGATTTGTTGGTCGTCACTTGGTCCAGCGATTAGATGAAGAAGGGCATGACGTTTATTCATTGGTTCGCAGTCAAAAAAAGTTTAACCAATGCCAATTACCTGGCCAGGCCATTATCGGGGACTTATCTCCTCACTCAATTGATACCATCCTTCCTCAATTACCAGAGGGCCCTAAAACAATTATCCACACAGCAGGTATTGTTCATTCTCATCATAAAAAAGATTTTGCGGCCATTAATTTTCAAGGAACAAAAAATTTGGCGCAGGCCCTCAAAAAGAAATACGACCAACTCCATTTTATTTTTCTCTCTTCTCTTGCTGCTGCCGGACCAGAAACCCAGAGAGGGATCCATTTAGGCCCTGTAAGCTCTTATGGGTACTCCAAATTACAAGCGGAAAATTTCCTCCAAGAATGGGCCCCTCCCAATTGGCAACTCAGTATACTACGCCCACCGATGGTCATAGGTCCCAAAGACCAAGCAATGCTTGATGTCTTTAAAATGGTGCAAAAGGGTAAGGTTCCCGTTTGTGGCCAAGCGGGAAAACATTCCCTTTATAACTTTATTTGTGTGTTTGATTTGGTCGAAATCATCATCAATTGCCTGGACAAGCCTCTAGGCAAGACACCTTATTTCACCGCTTCGGATGAGGTTGTGAGCTTTACTGAGTTGACTAATACCATGGCAAAAACCATGGGGCTCAAACGACCTCTATTACTCCCAGTCCCTCGGACCCTCTTAAAATTGGCAACTGTCTTAATAGGCCTTGCAGCGAGAGTTTTCCCCCTCAATATCCGTCTAACACCTGATAAATATCATGAAATTATTCAAAATAAATGGACCTGCGATGGCGGACCAATTAGCGAGGCCCTATCCTATTCATATAATTGGACTTTAGAAAAAACCATTAAAGTCACAGTGCAGGACTATCAGTCGACAAACTCTATTTAATAATATCTAAAAAGCTAATTTTCCCAAAACCTAAGACAAAAATTTCGAACTCCGTTATACTAGAAAAACGATGAAGGAGACCCATCATGGCCAACGAGATTTTGATTGTCGAAGATAACCAGGATTTAGCGGATATTATTATCGATATATTAAAAGATATCTGTCCCGATAAACCAGTCCTTCATCTGAAAAACGGAGATGAGGCCAATGACCTCATCAAAACTCGTCCATTGTCACTTATCATTCTCGACCTCAATATTCCTAAGATGAAAGGTTCTGATATTATCTTCGCGATGAAAAAGGATCCGAGTGTTTACCAAACCCCATTGGACCGAGTTATTTTAAGCTCTGGTGAACTGGGGCCTGAACCTCTCGAGGCGCTATTTAATAATGGGGAATGCCATTTCATGCCCAAACCCTATGACCTCGATCAATTCGAGCAAAAGGTCAAAGAATTGCTTATCTAATAAGAAAACTGAAGACCCACGCGCCAAGTTTCTTGATTCTTCCAAAATGTCACCTGGGCCTGATTCTCGAATATCCATTTGTAAAAAGGGTGGTTCCCTTGGTAATTGGCGCGCGCCCGCACTCCCTCACTGGCAAAGGCCGAAAGAAAAAAGCTACCAATAATATCCGAAAAGTAATGCCTACCTTCTTGAACTCTCTGCATACTGGACATAACTGTCATTGTAAGAGGTATTATCGACCAATAAGGGCCATAAAACTGAAGTGTCTTAAAAAAGAGGGTGGAGTAAGGAATGATATGGCCAGAGGGAAAAGACGAATCCGCGCGAAAGGCCGTCTCCCAAAAAGAAATGCCATTTAAGCTCGGTCGGTCATGGACAGGAATATAGCTTATAAGTCCGGACTCAGCTAAGGCCAGGTACATGGCAGCCGCATATTCCATCGAGAATTGCATTAGTTTCGTATTTTGTTTACGCCGGCCATATAAATACAACCCTATTGGCACGAGGGGAAAATTAAAAATAATACCTGCATCACCGACATGATCGACACTATTTTTTATCTCTCGAGACATGGCATAAGCAGTCACTCGGTCATCATGCTCAAAACTATACCAAAGAGTAGGAATGGCCACTCCGGAATAATAGAGATTATTTTTAACCGTAAATTGCTGATAAGAAGCATGTAAGAAATAATCAATTGTTGTTTTCGTATCCTCTTTAATATCTCCTCTCTCCTGGGGTAATAAAGCGGAAGAGAAAATAAGGCATGCGCAAAGAAACCACCGGCAAACCGTCATCTAACGACCTTTCTTTGGTCCAACAGTATTAAAGACATAATCCCAAAGTGGATTACTAACCCCATATTTATAGGGGCCATCAGTATAATGGTGCTGGAGATGGTATTTTTTAAGGTAACGCCCGACTTTCGAAGTCATAGGAAAGTGGTGAGTTGCGTAATGTATATAATCATAGGCCAAATAAGAGATTATGAATGATGCCATAAAAATATTTATATATTGCCCCGGAATAATCATCTGGAAGAGAGTATATAGTAACCCCATAATAAGAAGCCCAGGAACTGGAGGCATGACAAGTCGTGTAGGATCATTGGGCTCATCATGGTGAATCCCATGAAATAAAAAGACAAATCGTTTCGTCAATTTACTTTTGGCAGGAAAATGAAAGGCATAGCGATGAACGACATACTCCATTAAAGTCCAAACGATAACACCAATAAAGGCCCAAGAAATCATCGCCAGTAAAGACAATTGCTGAACAAAGAGCGCGAGATAAGTAAGATAAATAACAATTGGTGACCACATCAATAAAGGTGTGATTGGATGCACATGCGTCAAAGCTTCTAGAATTGAATTGTCAAAAACACGAATAGATTGATGATTTCTGGCCATACCGAAATTCCCCTTATGCGGTAAGCTATCCTAAAACTCTTACCTTCAAATTTCAATGAAAGAAAGAAAAAACATGCATTTCTTCAATCTGCTGCTAAGATAGAATTAATGAAACTTTTTAAGTGCTTTGTCATCCTGCTATTCATCACATTACCTACTCTAAGGGCTCAACAAGACTTCACTCTTGAGGAGTGGAAAAAGCTCAATGAAGGCGAGGTTATTGTGCGCAGAGAGAAGGTTAACAACGCGCCATGGCCAAAGATTATCTGCTTTTTTAAGGCCCAAGCTGATCCCCTTTCCTCCGTAGCAGTATTTGCGGCATACGAGCATCAGACCACCTATATACCCAAATTAAGGAAAGCGAAGATTTCTAAACTGGTAGGCCCTACAGAAATTTGGGTTGATTATATCATGGATATGCCTTGGCCTTTAAATGATGGTCGCTATACTCATGGACACCACCTCCATCAGCTTAAGTCACATACCTATCAAGTCAGCTGGTTTTTAGTCCAAAGCAATCAAGCGAAGAATGTTAAAGGACTCGCAAAGTTTTCACCTTATCCCAAGAGCACAAATCAGAGCCTGGTTGAATACCATAGTTTTATTCACCCAAAGTCATTTTTTGCGCCTCTTTTTAAAGGCAATATGGTCAAGGACCTCACTGACTCAATTCATGCCATTCAAGGTGAAATAAAACGCATCTATCACCACGACAAATCATTATTATTGAATTTTACCCAAAAAGTAACGATGGCGCTAAAGGGCGAATACCCCTATCCGCAAAAGGACGTAAACAAAAAATAAACGTCTTACCCAATCGATAAAACCCGTTGAGAGAATGGTAACGATTTGTAAGAAATAAAGTCTTTAAGGCTTAATCTTCAGTCAATACAATGAATAACGCAGAGACATTTAATAAATACATCGTCTGCCCGATATCTGATAAATGGACTTAAAGGATATCGGTTTTTTACTTTTCACCTTCCTTTTTTAAATCTTATATTTGTTCTCTGAGAATCCCTATAATACTCTTTGAGAAAAACCATTCATCGTTTATTCTCAAAGAGAATAAAATTTTTGGGAGAAAGAAATGGAGCAAAAAATTCAAGAGCGGTTTTTTAAAAACCATAGTCCACAAGAATTAATAGAACGCTACGGCCATCCCATTTACCTTTATCACGCTGAAACGATTGAAGAGAAAATAAACGCTTTTAAAGAAGCATTTGGGGACCTTAACTTGCGCATCAAATACGCAGCAAAGGCGCTAACGAATCTCACCATCTTAAAACTTATGAAAAAGTATGGCGTTGAAATTGATGCTGTCTCCCTCAATGAAGTAAAAATGGCCATACAAGTAGGTCATCCTGCCGAACATATTCTTTTTACTCCTAATTGTGTGGCATTTGAAGAAATTCAGGAGGCAGTTGAATTAGGAGTTCAAATTAATATTGACGGTCTCGATATCTTAAAAGACTTTGGGCGCCTTTATGGCAAGACTAAAAAGTGTTGTATACGGATCAACCCTCACCTCATGGCAGGTGGCAATTTGAAAATTAGCACCGGCCACATCGACAGCAAGTTTGGTATCTCAGTTCATCAGATTGACGAGATCCTGGCCATTGCAAAACAATATGAAATTCCCATTAATGGTATCCATGTTCATACCGGTTCGGATATTCTTGAATCTGAAATTTTCCTAAAAGGTGCTCAAATTATTTTTAAGGTCGCTGCTCAATTTGAGAATTTGGAATTTATTGACTTTGGCTCGGGTTTTAAGGTTCCATATTCCGATAAAGACCAAGAAACAAATATCGCTCACCTTGGTAAGAGCTTGGGTGAACAATTTAAGGTGTTTTGTAAGAAATATGGAAGAGATTTAGAAGTCTGGTTTGAACCTGGAAAATTCCTAGTTTCAGAGAGTGGCCTTCTTTTAGTTAAGACCAATCAGGTAAAAAAGACGCCGACCAATACCTTTGTCGGCGTGAACTCTGGCCTTAATCACCTCTTACGACCAATGATGTATGATTCCTACCACCATATAGTCAACTTGAGTAACCCTAGTGGTGAAAAACATATTTATAATGTTGTTGGTTATATTTGTGAGACAGATACTCTCGGCTTCAACCGCCGCTTACCGGAAGTAAAAACGGGGGATATCTTGGGAATTCTTAATGCTGGAGCTTATGGTTTCTCCATGGCCTCAAATTATAATTCAAGGCCTCGGCCGGCAGAAGTTCTACTTTACCAGGACAGAGATCATCTTATACGTAGGCGTGAAACCTATGAAGATCTCTTGCGTAATCAGGTGGATATTTCGATTTAAAGTAATGACATTAAATGATATTGAGCTTTTTTGCGACAATACGAGCATCACCGGCCGCTGGCCGATTATTCATTAAAGCTTCATAAGCGCGTTTGTAAGTTTTTTCGTTTTCGTCGAGTATACGTTTGACTTGAACAGACTTTTTGCCGCCCTCTTTTATCATTTGAACTTGTCTACGCACCTGTGTCTTTGGTGTTTCTAATCTAATCATATTAACCCTATCGGCAAATGACGAAAGAACTTAAGTTTTTTTGTCGGATTTTGAATGATTTTATACTGTTGAAGAGGGAGCAATGACATGGCCTCAAGTAAGGGCCATCACTTGCCAGAGAAATTAGTTAATAGAATTAGAAGATAAAGCTCATTATATTAGAGTATTTTTAGATTACAGATTGCCGCTGTCTAGTAGGAGTTATTGACGAAGACTACCACTCTCAACACCTAGAAAAGAGCTTCATGCTAATCCCAATACTGATCACTCTACTCACATCATTCTCTAGACAGATCGATCGAGCCCGCTTCAAATTTCACTAGTATGAAGCGTCTAGTGTATTGACACGTAAGTTTAATAGTAACTTACGAGGGCGTTCAAACAAGTTATGATGATTGTTCAATTAGGCCTTTTGATAGAAAAACTGGCGCTAGAAAAACGCCAGTCCCAATAATTGAATATATCTTTTTTACTTTTTCATGACCTGAACAGCACAAGGTCCTTTTTGACCTTCACCAATTTCATACTCAACCGAATCACCTTCAGCGATTGGCTCACCTACAATACCAGTAGCATGAACAAAGATATCTTTGCTACCATCAGCTGGTGAAATGAATCCATAACCTTTTTCCATATTAAAAAATTTAACTGTACCTTTTTCCACTCTATACTCCTATTCAATAAAAAAACAATGCTATTGCCTTAACTTGAGTGACTGACAAAACATTGGATAATACTAATTTTTTACCTCAAACCCGTTAAAATTGCAAACAAATCTTCTTTGGATGCGCCAAGTCTTTGTAAATCCATTCGTCTTAAAATCCTCAATTGGCCCTCTGACCTTGGCGAAACAAATTCTTTATAAGGGCCTCACAATCTATCGCCCCCTCTTGAACAAGTAATTGGAGAAGGCCCTCTTTGCCTATTTCAGCACCTTTCAAACGGCCATAAACAGGTGTAAAACGACGACCAGACCCCTTCACCTTAAGTGTGAGGTATTCATTAGTTTTTGGCAGGTAACCAATTACTCTCTGACCCTTATGTGTTTTCAGGCCAAAAGGTGTATCTAGGTAGTTATAATTGGACTGAACCCAAACTGGTTCACCATCAGGGGTTTTTGATTGAATCACCACTTGCTCGCCACTAATGGTTACCTGGGATGCTGACTGCATAGTGCTAAAAGAATTATCGGTTAAAACGATTTCGAGCCCTGGGGATTTGACCAAACTGACATAATCACCTGCGGGAGTATGGCCAACAACTACTCGATGAATTCCACTATTATTTAGTTTCTTGATTAGTCGACGAGTGGGTGCTTGGGCATTGCCCGTGCCATCAGAAAAACGAGCATAAATAACACTCGATGTATTGGAAATACGTCCTAAGCGTGGAGCGTGATAATTTAATAACGCCTGGCCAGCGAAGGGGTCAGACCACCAGGCATTGATTTCTTCTTTCGCCCATATATTTAATTCATCCAACCACTTGATAGCATCATTAATCCGCCGAGTTTTTCCAGGGACATAACCATAATTATCGGGAGTCACCGCCCCGTGAACAAAAAGGTTGCCATCAATGACCTTCCCCAATTGACCTCTTATCAAATAACGATGCAAAAGCCCCTCTTTTTTAAAATCATCCATAAAACTTTTAAAAACCATATCATCTGTAAAAGGCGCTTGAGATGGTTTTAAAATTGTTAATTCCTCGCGCCTGAATTCGAACGCCTGGGGTGCGTTCATGCCGGCCAAAAATACTTTTAAACGATTAACTGGATTATCATAGGGAGCAGCAAGCTCTTGAAAGTTACTAAAAGAAATATTATCTGAAAATTTAACCTTATATTGATTTTTAAGGAGCGCTTTATACCATTTAAAAATTAATTGCGGGATAGGACCATTCTCATGCTCTTTGACCAAGGATATAATCTTAAGCTTATTAATGTCTCTATTTCCCAATATGATAGTAATGTCATTGGGGTATTTATCCTTCAATTGGATCAGCGCCTTCATAATACGAATACTACCAGGCCCTCTATCCATCACATCACCTTGGAATAAAAACTTCTTTCCTGGGCGTAGATCGACCTCTCCTTCATCGTTATAAAAAAGAATATCACTCCCTTTGATATAATCGTCAAAGCGCGCGATATTCCCCTCTAAATCGCCAAGAACACCAACCACCCCCTCCCCGGTCAAGGCCGATGGATAACGATTAATTTGGGGTGACCAACTCAGCTGGGCACAAGAAGTCAAAAGTATGATAATTAAAATCAACGATTTCATTACCAAGCTTTTCGGATTTTTAGCATTGGGCCTTAATAAACTTCGACAGTTAGATAGGCTCCATTGATTGCATTTTCGACCACAGAACTAATGGATAAGGAGATTATTTTTCCATACCGAGAAATCCAACCATTCACGCTGATGTTCTAAGACAATGAAATTACTTAGTTTTTTCGTGCTGTCGACATCCACGGTGTGGGGCATACAAGAAAATGTTGATATTCCTAAAGTGGGCCATAGAGTAGAGCTCTTCACTTAGCATTATGAATGGCGCAAGATCTAGGCCTATGAGGCAGAAAACAATCGACTACGGTGTTACCCTTAATAAATGTTTTTCAATAAAGGCCAATTTCTTTTGCCAAACCTCTATCCTTTTCCCGCGAGAAAGACAACCATGGCCTTCTCCTTCATTAATCAATAAATCATATACTTTATCAGATTGTCTAAGCTTATCAATGAAGCTTTCCATAGAAGTGGGACTAACTCTGCGGTCATTTGTTCCATGAATAACGAGAAGCGGTGCTATTAATTTATCGAAATGAAAAACCGGAGAGCGCTCTCTGTATTTTTCTTTATTCTCCTCAAAGGGACCTAGCATCTGCACCAACCAATCGGGAATATTTGAAGTATGATAAAAGTCTTCAAGATCGGCAAAGCCTGCTGAACATATCCCCATACCAAAATTAAAAGCGCATTCAACACCGTTAAAAACCGTAGGCATAGTGAGGGCCCTTAACGTCGCATAACCTCCATGGCTTCCACCATAAACACCGACCTGCTCCTCTTTTAAGGAGAATTTTTTAGCAAGAAACTTTGCGGCCCAGATGACATCGAGTATTTCATTACCTCCTAAGTCACCCATAATAAGTTCACGCCAGTTTTGGCCATAGCCCATAGTTCCACGAACAGCAGGAGAAAAAACTGCGATTCCCATTTCTGCAAAAATTTGCATGGAAAGGTCATATTCATTTTTTCCGCCGTAAAAAGAAATAATCATAGCCGCCTTGATCTCACCAAAAGGTAAGGACAAAAAGGCCGGAACATGATGGCCATCAAAGCTTGGATAATGTAAAAACTCGCAATGATTATGGACAAGTTCTTGATACTGTCCCTGGAAATAGGCCTTGTCATCCAATTCATGTAAAAGATCGTAGGAATAGCGCAATAACGTCATTGGACAATTGATTGCCATATTACACACCCATATCCCTCGCTCAGTCGAATAGGGAATCATGTTGCCATGCTTTATCTTTTTACTGACATTTAGAACTTTATTGGCCTTAAATGTTAAGACCTCAAAGTAAGACTGATCTGCTTTTGGATCGATTAAAACTTGTAAAAATTGGCGCCCCAGACCCCGGTCTGGCAAACTAATAATCCCCTGTGGATTTAAGCTATTGTCCGTTAGAGGTGTCATTTGCCCTGTGGCAATTTCCAATGCATAAATATTGAGTTTGCCCTGAAGGGATGAGGTAAAGTAAAAATAATCGTCAAATAGATTATCATCAGTAGACCAAAGATTGGCACCTTCAACTTCCTCTGCCAAAAGATAAGAGTGCTCCATACTCTGCACATTAAGAAGCAGAAAGTTAGTACGCTCCCTGCGACTTAAATGATCGACTCTTAAAATAACCTTTCTAAGGTCATTTGAAAAATGAACCATACCCCAAGTCAATCGATAGAGAGAATTTTTATCATCATATAAAACGATTTCTTCTCCCGTCTCCATATTACGAATATAGACTCGAGATAGATAGCCATTACCATCTTTGCCGTAACGGTCAATATGAACCATTTTTTTAAAATCGGGAGTTAAATCTGCCGCGAAGGTATAAGTATTATTTGTAAGTTTATTAAATTCTTTAGTTTTAAGGTTAAAAGAAAAAACGTTCATATCTTCAAGATGGTGACTATCGGATTTAATATAAAAGACCTTATTTTGGCAATCGTAATCCATTGGCCAATAACTTTGCTTTGAGAAGTCGAGATCACTGATTTGCTGACCCTCAATAAAGCTTTGTTCCTCATTTATCATATGCAGGAAAAGTCCATCACCAATGGACTTTAAAAACAAAAGATGTCCATCTCTCGTAAAGAATACTCTTGAATAAGGAAACGCACCTAAATATTTTTCGATATCAATAGACTTATTCACAGAATCTCCAAGGCCAAGGTGACATATCCTACCTAAACTCGAGAGTTATTGCTTTAAAAATCTGATGCCCCAAAAATAGAAGCAAAAAGTTAACTTATTGTTTTCGATAAAACTCCAACTAATATGTTAGGCCAAAGACTTGTCAAAAGCTTAAGAATCGAGCGCAAATAAGGCCTATGAAAAAGGAAAATACTTAAAATGGACAACCATTTCTCTGTCAGTTGGTTCTAACAAAATCGTTTTTTTTCATGCTGACAGGAACATAAAGTCCCATCAGACTCCACTTCCACTCTATTGCCACGACAAGTGAACAAGAGATCAAAGAAGTGTGCCAAGCCTTTTAATACCGAATTAAATCGTCAATTGGCCATTATGGACTCTTATCGTCGCGGACGTGCGGTGTTTGCCCGCAATATATTCCTTCCTAACGCACTCGAAATTGTGCCGACTCCCGTTCACTTTACAGCATACTTAGAGCCACTCACTCCAATGGCATTGCCAGGAGATGAAATTTTTTATGGCGAGGCGCTTTATGACCAAGGGAAATGCACTATTATAAAACAGGTGTCCGATACGAAGACTAAGGGTACCTGTTTTTACCTTAATTACTGCATTCTCATTTTATCCAAACAGTATTCGACCATTCAGATCGGCTTAATCCTTTTTTATTTTTTTTGATTTTTTTTTTCAAATCATTTAGACTGACCCGCCGGCTTCAGAGACTCTTAAATCTGAATCAAAGAGGGACATATGAAACTCATCGTATTTCTGTTTTTGAGTCAATTAAGTATCTTCGCCCAGGTTGATTCCTTTTCTTGGAATACAGCTTTCACTAAACATCTTCGCCAATTTAAGATGCCCTATAAAAACAGCTTCCTCGCCTCATTAGTAGGTCGCTGCAACCCCCCTAAGATTAAAGATAAAGATATAAAGGGTAAGCTCGTAACTTGGCACTTAAGTAATCCCTATTATAAAAAGAGCATAAAATTACGAAGTGCAATGAGCAAGGACCGTCGCGGAAATTTTAAAAAAGCACCGGTACTTTTTTATATCTCTGGGGCCTTCAGCAATAGTGACGATCCACAAAACCGACGTTATATGAGGGATTTTTCTCGTATGGGTTATCACGTCTTTACCTTTTCCAATCCTTGGGGAAAAGATATGCTAACTTCTCAACCAATTAAACCGATTGGAGATATTCAGCATGAGGCCAAGGCCTATTCTCATATGATTAAAAGAGTATTGGCCGTATTAAAAAAACGCCGGTTACTTAAAGGAAAAAATCGTATCATCGGTCTCAGTTATGGTGCATTTTTAGCAGCAGTCATTTCGGCGAAAAATGCAGTCAATGGGAATCCATTTCAGTTTAAGGACACCACTCTTATTGCCCCGCCTTTCAATATGGCCATTACCCTTAGACGCTTTGACCACTTGATTAAACGGAACCGGAGATATTTGCACCGAAACCCCTTAAGTCAGATTGCTCATTATCGTAACTTTTGTAAATACCGTTCAGATCGTTCCCTATCGCGCTCTGACTTTCGGCTTATAGAGGGATTAGTCATGGAAGGTGGTTTTTATAAGCCGTTCATCCGATCGGTGCGCCTATACGATAAAAATAACAACCTTGGCAAAATACCACGATTTGGGGTGTTTTCAAGTAAATATCGTCAATGGAAAAGGAGATTTAATTTCAGGCGCTATTTTACAGATTATGCCCCATCGCTTATTCCCAAAATTTACTCAAAGGCCAGTGACCTCAATTATTGGAAAAAATTAGCGAACAAGGCCGGTCATTCCCAATTTAGAATACTCACGACCAAGAATGACTTTCTCAACGACAAGGGTCAGGTCAAGCGATCTCCGGATACTTTAATTTTGCCAAATGGTGGGCATTACGGATTTAGAAAACATAAGTGGTACAGAAAATTTTTGAAAATGGCCTTCAAGCTAAAAAAGAGCAGATGATAGAACTAACTCTAAACTCAAGGAGAACCCAATGAAAGTAATGACGTTTCTTTTAACGAACATCTTGGCCTTTGCTTCACTTTCTCTCTCTGCATCCCTAATTCATAAGGATAATCATAGCAGTGCTTTACCCGCGTCAACCATGGAGCTCGAGAAAAAAAATGTTGCACTTGTTGTCACCGATCCTCAAGTAGACTTTTTAAGTCCCAATGGAGCCGCTTGGGGAGTTGTCAGTGAATCCGTTATGAAAAATAAAACGATCGAGCATATAGAAGGTCTATTTAAAAAGGCGAAGGAATTAAATATTCCTGTTTTTGTGTCCCCCCATTATTATTATAAAACCGATAAAACATGGAAATTTGAAGGTGCCTTGGAAAAGCTCATGCACAAAATCAATATGTTTGACCGTCCATCAGCGCTAAGCCTTGCTGGTTTTGAAGGTTCCGGTGCAGATTTCCTCCCCCTTTACAAGCCCTATATCCTGGATGATCAAACGATCATAACCTCCCCACATAAAATTTATGGCCCAGATACTAACGACTTAGTTCTGCAATTAAGAAAACAAAAAATCGACCAAGTTATACTGGCCGGAATGTCTGCTAATCTCTGTGTTGAAAGTCATTTAAGAGAATTATTAGAGCAAGGATTTGAAGTTGCGGTTGTTTCTGATGCCACTGCCGGCGCGATTATTCCTGAAGGCGATGGTTATAAATCCGCAATGACAAATTTCAAGTATATATCCAACGCCGTATGGACCACAGAGGATACCCTCAAAAAACTCGATTATTTAAAATAATTTAACCAAAGGAGACATTATGAAAGCTTTACTCTTTACTGCCCTTTTCATTTGCACTTCATGGGCCTTTGCTGTGGATCAAACTCTTATTTACCAAATGAGAGGTACAGCGGTGGGTGAAAAACGTATGGTTCCTGATTATACCGGCGACGGTATCGAAGATGAAGCACTTTGCTTTGATCTTGAATTAGTAGATATGAAAACGAATGAGGTTGTCGGCAAGGCGACTGATTGTATTTCTAATATGCAAGAAGTAGACAAAGGCTTCTCTCTATTAGGAACATCTTATTTCATGGTAGAAAAAGGTATATTCAAAGGTAAATTTACCACTCGTGGCCAGACGACTGTTCAGCCACAAACCGGTGATTCTGATCTAATTACCCACTTCACAGGTTCCTATCCCTCAGAAATGGATATGAACGGAATTATTGAGACTAGTGATTCATTCCTTGATCTCAAGGGAAGTGTTCGAGTGGCCGGAGCTGTTAATCTATCGAACTACAGCGAGGAGTACCCTGAAATTAAATTTGACTGTATTTTTATTATTAACGTTAAATAATAATAGCGAGACCCCGTTATCGCATTCACGACGGCGGGGTCTCCATCTTAACGAAGATAGGCAATCTTGATGTGCAACAGATAATCCTCTCTTAACCATCTTATTTCTAATGATAAAAGGACCCAGAAAGGAAACGACATCAAGCAAAATGAACTAGGTTTTGGCATGTTTTTTTCCTACAGAAATAAAAAAGGTTTTCCTTTATGGATCAATTGAAATCGCCACTAAAGAAAAAAAGAATATTGGAAAAAATTATCTCCATTATTCAAGGGCTAGGGCGAGAGTTGCAAATGAATGCAGACCTTTTAAACCAGGCGCATGAAAATTCCCTTATCGATAAAGATCTCGGTCTCGATAGCTTGGGGCGAGTTGAGCTAATTTCGCGCTTAGAACGAAGTTTTAAAATCGAACTAGCGGATGACGTTTTTTCACAGGCCGAAACAATCAATGATTTATTAAATGAAATAGTTAAGGCATCTCCGGCGCCAGATCAACTTCTTCGTTATCACGAAAAAATACCTGGCAAAAAAAACACAATAAAAAGGTTTCCTCCAGCAAATATCGAAACTCTTTTAAATGTCTTAGAGTGGCACCATCAACATAATTCCCAAAAAGTTCATTTACGTTTTTACAGTGATCAAGAAATAGAAGAAGGAATCACTTACCAACATTTATATCATGAAGCACAGAAAATTAGTTCTTCACTACAAGAGAGAGGACTAAAGGACAAGGAACGAGTCTCGATCATGTTACCGACCTGTCAGGAATATTTTTTTTCCTTTTTTGGTATCATGATGGCAGGGGGTATACCAGTTCCAGTCTACCCACCTACGAGGCCCGGACAACTACAAGAACATTTAAAGCGGCATGAGAAAATATTTAATAATTGTCAGACAGTTTTTATGATAACAACAAGAGAGATTCACCGTTTGGGTCACTTGCTCAAAGATCACGTTCCTGAGATGAGATCAATATTTACTCCAAAGGATCTCGCGTCACCTCGTCAACTAAAACCTAATAAAAAATTAAGCTCCAGTGATATAGCCTTTTTGCAATATACTTCAGGTAGCACAGGTGATCCCAAAGGTGTCACGCTAACTCATAGAAACATTTTGTCTAATATCCGATGTATTGCCAAGGCCGTTAAAATTACTACAAACGATGTGACCATAAGCTGGCTTCCTCTTTATCATGATATGGGTCTCATTGGAACTTGGCTACTCTCCTTTTACTATGGCCTATTAGTGGTATTAATGTCCCCGATGCAGTTTCTAGCAAAGCCTGAACGCTGGTTATGGGCCTTTCATCGCTTTGGGGGAACATTGTCTGCCTCCCCCAATTTTGGTTATGAGTTATGCCTTAAAAGAATAAAAAAAGAATATATTGAAGGACTTAACCTGAGCACTTGGCGCGTAGCACTTAATGGTTCAGAACCCGTTAGTCCAAGTACCATTAAGCGCTTTAGCCATTTTTTTTCATCCTATAACTTTTCTCCGACAGCATTCACCCCCTCCTATGGTCTGGCAGAGAATACAGTTGGCCTAACCTTCCCACCTCATGGCAGAGGCCCCCTCTTGCACCATATTGACCGCAATACTCTTATGAAAAAGGGATTATTCAAAGAAATTAATCAATCGTCTTCTCAAAGTATGGAAGTCATTTCCTGCGGCAATCCAATAATAGATCACCAGGTCCGTATCGTGGACCCTTGGGATCATGAGCTGCCATCTAATCAGGTTGGAAAAATTCAGTTCAAAGGGCCTTCCGCCACTCCTGGTTATTTTAATAACCCAGAGAAAACTAAGGAACTCTATCGGGATGGGTGGCTTGAAACTGGCGACCTGGGGTTTATTCACGATGGAGAAATCTATATCACAGGAAGAATGAAAGATATCATCATCAAGGCCGGGCGCAATATTGCGCCCCAAGAATTAGAGGAAATGGTGGGCAATATTCCACAGATTAGAAAGGGCTGTGTCGTTGTTTTTGCCGATAAGGACTCCATTAACGCAACCGAAAAACTAATTATTGTGGCCGAAATAAGAGAACTTACCAAACAGGAGCAATCAACAATTATCAAGGAGATCCAAGCACTGACCGTCGACCTTCTCAATGTTGGTGCTGATGATATCCTCCTTGTTCCCCCTCATACCATTTTAAAAACTTCTAGTGGAAAAATTCGTCGTGCATCCTGCCAACAACTCTACCAAATGGGGAAATTGAAAACCAACCTTAATAAGGGCCCCTTCTCCTGGCACTTACCAAAAGTAGAAGTTTTATGGAAATATGTCATTGGCCGCATCGGCCATATATTACAAGTTACCAAAAACTGGCTTTACCTCATTTATATATATCCATTAAGCTTTTTACTTCTACCGCCACTGGCCCTATCTATAATCATCGCCCCTTACCAAAAGAAATGGTTCCTTATTCAAAAAGGCGTTCCCATCTTTTTAAAATTGGCCGGAATTTCTGTTCGAATAAATGGTTTAGATATTTTGAAAAAAAACCCTGGTCCATGCGTCTTTGTCGCAAATCATTCAAGCTATCTTGATGGCCCCGTTATTAGTAGCGTCCTCAAAAGGCCTGTAACCTTTATTGCCAAAAAAGAATTGCAAAAAAACCTTATCATCAAATGGATTCTCGCTCCCCTTCACACACTCTTTGTTGACCGCTACAATCCCGAAAAGGCGATTCAACAAATATCATTCTTGAAAAATGAATTAAAAGAAAAGGCCATATCTTTGTTTTTTTTTCCCGAAGGAACCTTTTCTCGAGTCCCAGGTCTGATGCCATTTCATATGGGTGCTTTTCATATGGCCTCAGAGCTCAACCTCCCTATCATTCCCATTACAATCCATGGAACACGATCGATCTTAAGAGAGGGCGAATTAGCGATACCGCGAAGAGGTACAATTTCTATCACTATTGGCGAACCACTTATCTGCAAAAAGAGCAAAGAAGATTTAGGAAAAGACCATTGGTCACAGGCAGTCAAATTAAAACAACTTGCAAGAAAAACGATCCTAGACCATTGCCATGAACCTGACCTCGCTCCCAAAGGAGATTAATGAGCTCTTCGGTTGAAAACCTTGCCTTTTAGACAAAGTCCCATACGATTTCGTTTGATTTTAAATTATGATTCGGTCTGGGCCAAGCTTTAGATATTAAGATCTCATTTTTCGTTGGAACTCATAT
>JBFGZE010000028.1:0-32693 GCA_041586955.1 Bacteriovoracaceae bacterium | reverse complement strand
CAGTTTTAAAAATAAAAGGACAAGAAGAATTATTTCACCATACACATAAAAACTCTCTCAATAAATTCAAGTTTAAATCTGTCGATATTTAAGATTATGCTCTCATTAACAAAGGAGTTCATCATGAAATACGCGATTTTAGGCACGGGAATGGTTGGCCAAACGTTGGCACACAAATTATTAGAAAATGGTCATCAGGTAATGATGGGGTCTCGCTCTAAAGTAAGCGAAGGAGTCAAAAACTGGGTTAGGTCAACTAAAGGAAAAGGGGTGGGAGGTACTTTTTCAGAGGCCTCTCAATATGCGGATGTCCTTTTTAACTGCACCAAGGGTGAATACTCCCTCGAGGCCTTGAAGATGGCCGGAAAGCAAAACCTTATTGGTAAGCTATTAATTGATGTCTCTAATCCCCTTGATTTTTCACAAGGAATGCCTCCTCGGTTATTAATGTGTAATGATAATTCTCTGGGGGAGGAGATTCAAAAAATGTTTCCTCGCACCAATGTGGTTAAGGCATTGAATACCGTCAATTGTGCTGTGATGGTTAAACCATCGCTTCTTAAGGAGGACCATGATTTATTTATTTGTGGTAATGATGAAAATGCTAAGAGGCAGACAAAAATGATATTATGTGAGGATTTTGGATGGAAAACGATCCATGACCTTGGTGATATCACCAATTCCAGAGGAACAGAACAGATATTACCGCTCTGGATGCGCTTATATGCTCTTTATCGGACAGGAGAGTTTAACTTCAAGGTCGTCAAAAACTGATAAGGAGGATTTATGGGTGAGGATATTATCTTGATCACTGGTGCAACTCGGGGTTTAGGAAGGGGAACGGCCTTGGCATTGGCCAAGCGTGGGCATCATATTGTGGTCACTGGCCGGGATTTAAAGAAGGCCCGTGAAGTGCAAGATGAAATTATTAGTCAAGGGGGAGGGGCGGATGCTCTGCAATTGGATGTTACCAATACCGAGGACATTGCTCATGCAATCACTTTTCTTTACGAAAAATTTGGTCATCTTGATGTTCTCATCAATAATGCGGGAATTTTAAATGAGGGTGACTATACCGTTTTCGATATTCCAAGTTCCGTGATGCTAGAAACATTCGGCCATAATACTCTTGGTACTCTTAATATGATTCAAGGTACAATTTCTCTCCTTGAGCACAGCTCTAATCCCAGAGTTGTCAATATCAGTTCTGGAATGGGTGCCCTCGCAGAAATGGGGGGAGGATTTCCGGCCTATCGTATATCCAAGGCGGGTGTAAATATTCTGACTATCTTATTTCATAATGAGTTAAACCATACGAAGGGGTTTATCGTGAACTCTGTTTGTCCGGGATGGGTACAAACTGAAATGGGGGGGGAACAGGCACCACGAACCATAGAGGAAGGGGTTGTCGGAATTGTGTGGGCCGCTGAGTTAGAGAAAGGGAGTCCTAGTGGTTTGTTTTTTCGAGATGGTCAGAAAATAGCTTGGTAGCAGAAAAGAGCATTAATGGAATGGGGTCTCCATTAATGCTCTAATCTTGTAGCGTTTATTTTTTTAAGAAGATAAAAACTTGAGCTAATCATTTCGATGTTTGAATTTTCTTTCTTTTTGTCCTCTTTTTTAATTACAATAGTGCTTCTCCTTAATTTGGAGGGGCCGTCTCATTTTCCTATAGTAAAGCATTTAAATTTTTTATGGCCAATCATAGATAAGAAGAAGTCATACCCTTTAATGAAAAGATAAATGAATACTTTTATATTGAGGCGATGATGAAAAGAGAAGTTGAATTAATTAAACCGCATAGCTTTGAACAAGAAAAACACTTCTATCCAAAAGCGCTCAACTCTCAATTGCATTCTTTGGTGAATTATTTTTTTGATATGAGTCATGAGCGTATCGTTAAGCGCTATACTCATTTACACCCTCAACTAGACCCTCAGTTCTTGATGACAATTTTAAAATATCAATCCAAGCATTTTTTTTGGGGAGGATCGGATCTATTCTATGTCACCACGGATATCGGAAATCGCAGTATGGTGGTTCTTGAAACCAATTCTTGTCCCTCCGGTCAAAAATCAATGCCCCCAAGAAGCGATTCAGACGAATATAGGGGTTATCGTTGTTTGATAGAAAATTCTTTTTTGCCTCTATTGAATCAGAGGAGATTACCAAAGGGCGATTTGGCGGTTATATACGATAAAAACTATATGGAAAATTCTGGCTATGCGGCGACTATTGCCGACTTAACGGATGAAGATGTGTATCTGGTTCCTCATTTTAACCGTGAACATAGTTTTGTGAGTTTTGATAATGGCATTATGTATATCGATGATCCGTCCAAAGGGAAAGTGGCCATTAGAGCAGCCTTCCGCTATGTCACACAGAGGCCGTGGAATCGCATGCCAATTGAGACAAAAACTCTAATTTACAATTCCACACTAACCTGCTTGGCCGGAGGCCGAAATAAACTTTTGGCAGACAAGGCCTATGAAATTTATAACTTAGAATTAATGGACACGGGTCTTCAAATTAGAACACCTAAAACTATTCGGAATGTCGATAAATTGGGAATACCCCTTTGGGTGAAAAAGTTTGGAGGGCATGCAGTTGTAAAAAACCCTTATTCCAATGCTGGACAAGGAGTTTTTACTATCGTGAATGAAGATGAGTTATACAAATTTATGAACGAGAATTATCCCTATGATCAATTTATTGTTCAGCATTTAATTGGTCATTATAATTGGAGTTCTCGAGAGGAAAATGGAAATTTATTTCATATCGGTACCATTCCCAATACGAAAGGAAATATTTATATTTTTGATTTAAGAATGATGGTTTATTCAACGGAAGATGGGTTTTACCCCTGTGCTATTTATGCCCGGCGTGCGCTAGGCCCAATCCGGCCATTTCTTGAAAACTCTAGCTGGGATGTCTTAGGTACAAACCTCTCTATCAAAAAGGGAGAGAATGAATGGGGTTCTGACACCTCTCGCTTATTACTAATGGATAGAAAAGATTTTAATTCGTTAGGGCTTGGAACGGACGACCTTATTGATGCGTATATTCAAACCATTCTTTCTATCATTGCCATTGATAAAATGGCCCAAAATTTAATGACTTCGAAAGGGCCATTTTCATTGAAATTATTTAAATCGCTAAATAATGATGATGCTTTAATAAGAGAAATTATGATCTAAAGGATAACGACTATGGAAATTAACGACTTAGACTTGGGATCTTTACCGGCCAATAGTAAAAATACGTTCAAACTCAATATTGTTAAAAATGCTCTAGGGGATTTTTGGCAAATTCCTTTGATGATTGCCAAGGGGAGGCCTGGCCCCATCTTAGGTGTAACTGCCGCTATTCATGGCAATGAATTGAATGGTATCTCTATTATTCATGAACTATGGGGCAAAATAAACGAGAATGAATTAACAGGAATCATTTTGCTCGCTCCTGTTTTGAATACTCCGGGATTTCTTGCTGGGGAGAGGGCATTTTCTGACGGCAAGGATTTAAATCGCATTATGCCTGGAAAAAAGAATGGTACGACCTCTGAAGTTTTTGCCTTTTCGATTATTAATAAAATTGTCAAAAATGTGGATTACCTCATTGACCTGCACACCGCGAGCTTTGGCCGTATTAACTCGCTGTATGTACGAGCAGATATGTCGCATGAAATTGTCGCGCAAATGGCAGAGTTACAAGAGCCTCAAATAATCGTCAATAAATGTGGTGAAGCAGGGACTTTAAGAGGGGAGGCCTCTCGTATAGGTATTCCTACTATCACTGTGGAAGTCGGAGATCCTTATCTTTTTCAAAAAAAACATATTAGGCCATCAATTTTTGGCCTTAATAATGTTCTTGTTGATTTAGGAATGATCGACGAGGAGATGGAGGACATCGATCACGACGCTATCATTTGTAAAAAGTCCTTTTGGGTGTATGCCAAAAATGGAGGAATCTTGCATGTCTTCCCCAATTTAACCGATCTTATTAAGAAGGGTGATCTCATTGCGAATATAACAGATATTTTTGGTTCAGTTATTGAAGAAATTGTCGCCCCGGTGAACGCGGTTGTCGTGGCAAAGTCGACTAATCCTGTCTGCCAAGTCGGTTCTCGCGTGATCCATTTAGGTGTTATTTGGCATGATTATGAGGATGATGATAATCTAATAATTTAATATTTTCCTTATTTAAAACCATTACAAAGGTTTATTCTTTAGGTCCCCTTTAGGTATTTGATTGATTCGCTTTTTTTATGGGGAGAAATCTCTTCTCGTGCTAATTTGTGACTACTCTTTTACAACTAATTGATATTTCATGAATCTTTTATTTTTATTAAAAAAACAATTTTTTCCTCCTACATATTGAGGTCATTAATTTCGATAATGAAAACATCTCAAAAATCATAAATTTTCATTTAAGGGAGTCGTTTAATGACAAAGAAAAAATCTATGAAAAAAATTCAGTCGAAGAAATTAGAAGATCGTATTGCACCAGGAATGGTCGGCGGCGGCCTGGTTGATCCTGGTATGGTTGATGCCGTTGATGCTGATACCACTGATCAAGCTGGTCAGGAAGAAATTCAACAAACTTCAACTGAGTCTTTTGATCAAGCTCCTGAAGGCCAAGAAGGACAATACTTGGATGAGGCACAGGCCCATCAGGGTGAAATGTTTGAACAAGACGCCCCTGAATCTGAGTATGAGCAACAAGATGAAACATTATCAGAAGAAGTTGACGAGTTTCATAATGACGCTCCTGAAGGCGATATGGGCCAGCACGAAGGTTGGTCTGAGCCGGATTGGGTTGAGGCGCAAGCAGATGGATCTTTTTCGGCAACACCTCCAGAGGGTGTCACTGTTGACCCTGATGCTGGAACCGCCAACTTTCCGATTGAGGTGGCCAATGAAGAATTACCACTTCCAGAAGGTGTTGAGATTACTCCAGAGGGGGGGATGGAAATGCCTTTGCCTGAAGGGACTCAATACTTAGAGGCCTCCAATCAATTAATGTTTCCTGAAGGGGAAATTAATTTAGAAGAAGTTCCCAATGAACTAGAAGCTTATCCAAATGCTGATGGGTCTATTATGGTCAATCTTCCCGATCAGGGGATAGAAGTTGACATGGAAAATATGTCAGTTGAAGTCGACAATTATTGGGCGAATGAAATAACTCCTGAAAACGTCGAAATCTCCCTAGACGGTAGTGTTGAAGTACAATTACCACAAGATGGTGTTGAATATAACGATGGTCAAATCCAAATTTCTGCTGAGGCCGCAGGTCAAATGGATAATCCAGCTCCAGAAATAATCAATGATCTTGAGTTCACTGAAACTGCTCCAGATGGTGCTGTGACTTTTGAACCACCAGAGGGAATTGAAGTTGATGGTGGAATTGCCACCATGGATGCTGAAGTTTTTAATGAAACATTTTCAGAGCAAACTGATTTACAAATTAATGCCGATGGTACTTCTGAGATTCCTCTTCCTGAGGGGGCCCAATACGATGCTGATATTAATGGTGTTGTTTTGCCAGAAGGTGAAATTAATCTTGATGAAGTTCCTGAGGGTGTTGATGCCCATATTAACCCAGATGGTACAACCACAGTTATGCTACAAGAGGGGATGGATTTTAATCCGGATACGGGTTCTGTTCATATGGATAATTACTGGACCAATGAAATTACCCCCGACAGCGTGCAAATCACCGCAGAGGGGAATGTGAATATTGCTCTTCCAGAGGGAACAGAGTATTTTGACGATGGTTCTTTCACCGTTCCGGCCGACCATGTTGACTTTATTGAAGCGGAGCAACCTGACTTTGTTCATGATGTTGAGTTTTCAGAAGTAGGCCCAGAGGGTGAGTATACTTTTACTCCTCCTGAAGGAATCGAAGTTAACGCAGAAGCTGGTGAAGCGACAATTCCCAATGAAATGATTGACGAGCATATTCCCGTGCCTGAAGAAATTCATTTCAATGCAGACGGGACGATGAATGTCGATCTTCCAGAGGGAACTCAATATGACACTGAAGCCAATGCTATAATCTTCCCAGAAGGTGAAATGAATGTGGCAGAGGTTCCTGAAAACTTTAACCCTGAAGTGAATGCTGATGGTACAATTACGATCACACTTCAAGATGGTATGAATTATGATGGTGATGCTGGTCAAGTTCACTTTGATAATTATTGGACTAATGAATTGACACCTGATCCTATTGAAGTGACAGCGGAAGGTAACCTTGTGGTTGATCTTCCTCAAGACACTCAATTTCATGATGATGGTTCATTTACTGTTCCTGAGTACCAAGCGGACTTTCTTGAGAACCCTGCTCCTGAGTATGTAACTGAAGGCCCAGACTTCGTTAATGTTAATCCAGATGGTTCAGTTGCCATTGTTCCACAAGAGGGACTTGAGTTTAACGCTGAAGCCGGTCAAATGGAAATGAACAGCGAATTTGTTAATGAGCATTTTGAAGAATATATTCCTGATGATATAACACTTCATGAGGATGGGACGATTACCGCCCAGGTTCCAGCAGGAACGGCATTTGATGCTGCCTCTAATTCATTGACTTTCCCTGCAGGGGAGATGCATATGGATGAAATTCCAGCTGAAATGGATGCGACTCTTAACGATGATGGTACTATTAGTATCAATCTTCAAGAGGGGATGGATTTTAATGCTGAGGAAGGTAGTGTTCATTTTGATCATTATTGGACCAATGCAATGACTCCTGATGCCATTACTATGGAGTATGACGGTTCTGTTATAGTTGATCTGCCGCATGACACGCATTATTTTGATGATGGTGGCGCCAATATTCCTGAGTGTTCGGCCGATTTTATTGAAAACCCTGGAATGGATTATGTTGAGCAAGGTCCAGAATGGGTCAATGATAACCCAGATGGATCTGTTACCATTACTCCTCCTGAAGGAATTAATGTTGATCCTGCCACAGGTACAGTTGAGATGAGTGCAGATATGGCCATGCAAGAATTGGGTGGCGATTTGATTCCTGAAGACTTTACTTTGAATGCCGATGGAACTGCTGATATTAAGATTCCTGAAGATGCTACATTTAATGCAGAATTGGGAACTATTGATATCCCGGCCGGCTCTTATGAGCTGACTGATATGCCACAGGATATAGAGTATCATATTGACGCAGAAGGAACTCTTCATGCGCATATTCCTGAGGGCGTAGAGTATAATGAGGAGGGACATTCGTTGCATGTCTCTAATGCCGCCTTAAATGAAATGGCACCTGAACCGATCAGTATTGGCCCTGAAGGACAATTTTCCATTGACCTTCCTGAAGATACACAATACTTCGATGACGGTTCTTTCGTGATCTCTTCAGAGTCAGCTGACTTCTTAGATCATGACGGTGGACACCCGGCAGGGGAAGAAGTTGACGGTACGTATCAGCAAGCTAGTTAAAGAGTATAATGAAAGGGCGGGGTTTTCCCTGCCCTTTTTTTTTGGAAACATAAATGTTTATACTCAAATTTCTTATTTTTTTAAGTTTCATAAACACGATTTATTGTCGACCAATGGGGCTACAAGAATTAAAACTTTTACTCTTAGAAAACAACACTAATATTCAATTAGAAAAACAAAATGTAAAAATCAATGAATATGAATCAATTGCTAAGGATCATTCTATTGATTGGAATATCTTTTTTAGTGGGCTTTATGAAAAGGAAAAGTCATTTTCTAATTCATCACTTGATTTAAGCGTGGTCCAAGAAAAAAGTAGTGGTCTCAGCCTAGGATTTACTAAAAAATTTTTGAGTGGCCTGGAGGTTGAAACATCGTGGCAAACTTTAGAGACCCATTCAAATTCAATCAATGCTATTGGCCCGCGCTATTATACCACCGCCTTTAAAAGCATTATGACTTACCCTCTAATGAGAAATGAAAAGTTCTCGAATCACGAAAATTATTACAAAAATGACATTAAGAAAAAAAGAGCTGATTTGAAATTAAAAATAGAATTAGCAGAAAGATTAAAGGAAGCTTATCTTTCATTCGCCGAAGTCTACCTTTTAAGACAGAAAAAAATATTAAAGTTAAAGACCTTGAAGTATTACGAGGGGCTACTTAAACAAACATTGGCGAAAAAGAGAAGCGGTCATGAAGGGCAGATTGATTGGTTAGAAAATAAAATTGAAATTCAAAAAGTTCACGTCAATATCGAGACGCTTAATTTAAAATACCTAAAGGAGTTGTACCTTCTTAAGCGTATAACGAATAACACAATTCAATTGCCAGAGGGGCGCATTCCATCAGTCAATATTGACGATCTCGTATTAAAATTAAAACCACGTGATTATAAAAGACAACTTGTTTTGTCAGAATTGAGCGATTTAAAGATTGATCGACTAAAGGAAAGCGAAAATAACCAGGTAAAATTAGACCTTGAGATGTCCGCGCTCTCATCGAGCGTTTCTAAAAAGTTAACTAGAGAGTTTACCAACGGTTTTCAGTTTACGAACCCCGAATGGTCCATATCGATCAATTTTTCAACCAGCTTAGAGGCACTTTTTGGGATTAGGGAAAAGACATCCGAGCTAGCTAGGTATAATCAGAAGTTGATACAATTAAAAAAACATGATTACGAGAAATTAAGCAAGAAGGATGCTATTAAACGGGAGCTTTCTAATATTGAGACTAAAAGTCTATTGCTCCGTAAAAGATTAAGGCTCGAAAAGGTAAATTTTAATGGCAAGAAGAAGCTCTATAGTTTGGGCCGAATCTCTTTCTTCGAATTAAAGAAAAAAATAACAGAATTAGAAAAAGTAGAGTTAGAGTTATTTCAAATTATTTATGAAAAATTTAAACAAAAGCTAGAATTGGCAGACCTTAGCGGTCTCATTTCGATATAAAGGATAGAGGTAATAATGGCCTTAAAGTTTCGCTTTAAAAAGAAAGATGTCGTGGTTAAAGGAGAAGAGGAAAAAAATAAATTTAAAGTCCTAGAAGGTGTTACCGCCGTTAATCCTATAAGTCTTCATTTAAAAAATGAGATCCAAAGTGATAGCTTATCCGATAAAAAACTCGCGTGCTATCATCGTATTAATGAATTTTACCAAAATAACTCACTCAGTCTTTTTAATATGATGAAAGGACTCCTTGAAATTGTGTGTCAAGGTGTTGAGGCCGAAGGTGGATCATTGTGGATCATTGAAGAGGATCTTCTTCATTTAAAAGTCGCACATGGCCCAGGGGCCTCTCAACTCAAAGGGCTAAGCCTTAAAATCGGTGAGGGGATTGTCGGCTGGAGTGCTGAGAATAAAAAGTCGGCAATTGTCTATGATACGAGTACCGATCAACGATTTTTTAATAAAAAGAAATCAAATACAAAATCGCTAATATCATGTCCCTTAATCTATGCCAATGAAGTTGTGGGTGTTATCCAAACGGTGAATAAAATCAATGTCAGCGAATCATTTTCAGATTCCGATAAGTTTTTTTTAGAAGATCTGGCAACGACTGTTGCTATGCATATTAAGACTAGAAGAACATTAAAAAAACAGGATGGACTTCTCAAAAGAATGCAAACCTTCTCAGAATTGCATGAATTATTTAGTTCAACTATGGATATTGATAAACTCCTGCCATTAGTTTTGCAAAAAGCGATTCATTTAGTGGGAGCTGAAGTTGGTTCAGTCTGGCTGGTCGAAGACTCAAAAGAAGGTTATGTCTGTCAATACGCCCATGGGCCAACAAAAAATATGGTTGAAGGGGTTAAACTTAAGAAAGGCACAGGAATAATTGGATCAGTTATTGAGTCAAAAGAGGCCCATATCATTGAAGACTGTTCACTTGATGACCATTTTTCGAGAGCGGTTGATCAAAAAACTAATTTTATCTCAAAGTCTATGATCTGCTCTCCATTTATTGTTAAAGGTGAATGTATTGGCGCCATTCAAATCCTTAATAAAGCAGGGGCAGCTCCATTATTTAATGAGGAAGACCTTGAACTTCTTAATTTATTTGCCGGTTCAAGTGCAATGTATATTAAAAATGCTCGCTTATTTGCCTCAGAAAAAAAGGCAAAAGATCTCACCGCGCTTATTGATATTGGACGAGAAATTACCTCAACACTTGATTTAGATAGTGTGCTTGTCTCTCTGGTCAATTTATCAGGAGAGCTCATCCCTTTTGATCTTATGGCGGTTTCAACCATGAAGATGAAGAGAGATGATTGTGTTTTACTTCGCGCCATTAGTGGTGAAAAAGAAATTGATTTTGACAATAAAGAGCAGAAGAATATTGATATCATTCATAATCAGTTTTTGAAGCTTGAAATGGATGAACTCTATGTTGATAATCGTGAAGCTTATGAGTTTGTATCAGATCATGAGTTTGTAAAAAAATATATGGAAGACCATGAACTCAAAAGTATATGGATAAAATTACTTAAGGATGATCAAGGTCCAGTTGGTATCATCCATATCGAGTCTGACGATTCTGGTTTGGTGACATCAAATACCGAAGAAATATTAGGCATTTTAACAACTCAAACAACCGTTTCTTTGCGTAATGTTGATCTCTATCATTCAATTCCTAGTGGGCAGTATTTCACTAACCTTAAAGATGAATTAATTGCCAAACTCTATAATATAAAAGATTGGGGGCTAAAAAAAATACTTAAATTGGTTGGAGGGCTAATCACCGCGTCCTTACTCATTACAATTGTTAAGGTTCCTTATAATGTGAATACGTCTGTTCAAATTATCCCTTTGACTAATACTTATTATTCTTTCAGTAATGGCGTTGTCAAAAACGTATTTGTTAAGGAAGGAGAGTTTGTTGAGAAGGGAAAGATCCTGGCCGAAATAGATGTTACTGATTCTGTTATCGAACTCCAGCAGAAAGAATCAACACGTGAGAAAACTCGAGTAGAGATGCTTAAGCTAAAGAATGAACGGAAAATAGCTGAATACAAAATTAAGGAAAAAGAATTATTATCCTTAATTCATGAAATGACTATTCTTGAAAAAAAGATTGATAGCTCTATTATTAGAGCGAAAGAAGAGGGGATCGTTATCTCTGAGAATTTACATGAGTTGATGGGGACTCCGGTCACTTATGGAAAGGAGATTATTAAGGTTGCCTCCAAAGAAAAGATGTTGGCCCAGTTTGAGGTGCCTCAAGAAAATATCATTCACGTAAAATCGGATCAATCGGTAAAATTCAAAGTTTTTGGTCACCCTACGGTTAGTTTTGAGGATTTTAAATTAAATTCGGTAGGAGGTGAGGCGACACAATTATTGGAAACGGACCCTACAACCTATTATTTGGCCCGAGCGATTATTACAACGAAGGATGGCGATGCCAGTATTTTACGACCTGGAATGACAGGCCGAGGTAAAATTTATACAGGAAGTCGCGTAATTGGGAAAATTATTTTAGATAAGATTCATCAATTGTTGGTCATGACTGTCTTTTGAGAGTCTTTTTCTTTGAAATGTATTTTAACCATTTCCCCTGGTGTGAGGGTATAACTACCGTCCTCCTTAAGGGGATTATCTAATTCTAAAATAATATGTATCGTTCCAGATGCCTTATCTACGGTTTTACCAACAAAGGTAATTTTGGCCTTGAACTCGCCATCGTCAATTTCTCTGTTAAATAAAACTTCTTGGCCTAGCGCAAGGGTCTGGGCCTTTTTGGCATTGATGTCAAGGTCAATGATAAGGTTGTCGGGCCAGATAACTTCAAATGCCTCTTTTCCGCTACCAACATTTTCACCTTCTTTAAGAAAGATCTTTGAGAGGATACCATCTATCGGGGTTTTAATTTCTTTTGTTTTTAAAGCGTATTCTTTTAGCTCAAAAGACGCTTTCTTAGAAAGGTATAAATTTCTCTTCTTTGTTAATTCCTCACCCGAGAGGTATTTTTTAAGTTTTTTGGATTTATTATAATCCTCTTTCGCAGAATCAAAGTCATTCTTGGCCAATTCATATTCTATTGTTTCCTTTTGATTATCAATAGATAAAATAATATCACCCTCTTTAACCTTGGTTCCCTCAGTGAAGTGGATCTCTCTAATCTCTCCCTGGGTTTTGCTAGAGACAATGATTTCTTTTTTCCCTTGCAATATACCAATTGTCGTTGCCTGAATATTTAAAATAGAAAAGAGAGCTGCAATAATTGTTTTCATATCGTATCCTAATAAAATAAATCTAGTCTTAACGTTGATGTTAGTTTTGCTATTAAATATTTAAAGATGCTCATTTCTATGCCATAAACTTTTGCTACGCCTTCCATTCCTGGGCGTAATTCTCCTGGATTATTGATTTCTAGAACCGCATTATATATTTTCCGCTGGGGGTTTTTGGGATCGTTCTTACCGGTAGGTAGAATTTCGCTGATTTTACCAGTATAACTTTTAACAGGGTTGGATGATAATTTAAAAATTACCTTTTGGTCAGCTCGGAGAAACCTTATTTGCGCTTCATTAATTTCAATAATTGTTTTCATGGCATCAATCTTTTGAATAGAGCAGATTTCATCACCTTTGTTAATAAAACTTCCAAGCTTTTGATAGATATCAGGGCAAGAGAACATATTTAGGCCCGAGATTTCTGGTGAGCGGTAGATTAATGCCGTCTCTTCAGCAATTCGTTCTTTAAGGGTCATTTGTTTAGACAATAATTCCTTTTTTACTTCTTGGTATTTTCGTTTATTTTGGACAAGCGTTTTTCTTAACATTAACTCCTGCTTCTTCACCTCTGTTGAGGCCATCTTGCGATTAATTGGTACTGTTTCATTTTTAATTTTAAAGAGATTTTCTCTCGATTTGATCATTTCGCCATCATTAAGAAAGAACTTCTCGATTTGGCCGTCGACAATCGTTCTCATTATAATGGTTGCTTGCGGATTTAAAAAACATTTTCCATAAAGCTTAAAATGGATGGGTAAAATGAGAGTTATAACTAGGCCCACCATCGCTGTTGCAAAGGCCAATTTAAATTTGGGGGATTTAAAGAATTTTCTTTTTTGGATAAAGAATTTCAGCATAAAAGACCCACTTTTTGTGACATGGCCACCAAATATTTTATAGGCTATAAAACCTGTGATTAGAATACCGATTTCGTGAAAACTATCGACTAATATACCTTTGGCCATGGCGACAAGGCCTGTCAATAAAAGTGTCATATAAATAAAGCTACATACTCCATAGACAAGATAAACACGCTTTTCTCTTTTGGTGGCATAGAATTTTTCGCCAGGCATTCGAAATATTTTAGTAGCGACAGTGTGTTTTAAATACGCCAGCGAATCATCCTTAAGGTTGGGGACTTCGACTAGGTCTGATAAAAGGTAATAGCCATCGAGCTTCATCATTGGATTAAAATTAAAGCATACGGTTGAAAGCGAGCAAATAGTCATGATTTGCATACTGATGACATTAATGAATGTATTTGGACTTGTAATGAGCCAAATTATTGCGCAAATAGAACCAATAAAGAATTCGATATAACCACCGGCCAGCGTGACCAATATTTGTTTCCACTTTTTATCAAATAGCCAGGCATCATTAACGTTACAATATAGGCAAGGCTGAAAAAAGAGCAGTAAAAAACCTATTTCATGGACTTCTCCACCATAGTATTTGCATGTTAAACCGTGACCAACTTCGTGCAGGGCAATTGTTCCATAGATAACAACCCATAATGTAATTAAATGAGCTGCTGACATTTCTGAAAAGCTGAAGATTTCGTAAACACCCTGATTGAATTCAGTCCAATGGGTTAAAATAATGATGACAGCGGTAATCATTATTGAAAATGAAAAGATAAAAAAAGGGAGGCTCCAAATCCATCCAATATAGGGAATGATCTTATCAAATAATTTGTCGGGATCAATTATCGGGAAACGTTTATAAAAGAGACTTCCTTTTTTGGCCAGGAGTTGACTTTGGCGCATCTCTTTCATCTTCTCTACGAGCATGACATTCATTTCTTTTTGAGATTTTTGTAGAATATTGATTGAATCCAAGTGATTCCAATAGCCTTCAACGGACTCTAGGTCGATTTCCATATCTTGATGGTCTGAATTAAACTGGGCCATTATCTCTTCTAGAGTTTTTGATCCCCTGAAATAGTCTATAACCAGCCATTCTTCTTCACTAAAGCGATAATATTGCTCTTTTAATGGGTCTTTGACCACATAATGAATCGAGCCAGAAGTCTTCATCTTAGATATCTTAAGGTCATCCCGCAAAGCGGGGTATTTTCGATAGTTTTTATTTGTCATAATGATAGTTTCTTGTCGGAATTCACTAGATTTTTATGATCTTTTTTTCCCTCAAAAGGGAGTTTTTTGGGCGCTTCGCAGTTATTTCTACCTTGAGCAGGAACTTTAATGGAAGGATAATAGGAATATTAAAAACTGATCTAGGTAGCCTTATGAATATTATTGGTGTTTTCTGTTTGTTTTTCTCGGGTATTCTGGGAAAAGAGCTTATTATCTCAAAAAAGGTCTTTTTTGATCTCGTTGGTCGCAATAACCTTGGGCTTCAAGAAAAGAAATTAGATCTTGATATCAGTCGCTCAGAGGTTCTTAGCGCCTCAGAATTATTTGATATTAATGTCAGCTTAGAAGCAGGGTATACAAAAGCGAACACTCCCAGTAGCTCGTCTCTTGACGGGGCCGGGGGCGCATCTTCAGTTATTGCTAAAACTCAAAGTTATGGACTAACGATGTCGAAGTCCTTTTACTCAGGAACAACTATTCGCGTCCCTTATGGCCTTGATATTATCAATTCCAACTCGACATTTCGTAGTATTGAAAAAACCTTCGAGCCATCTTTGACCTTTAGCTTAGAGCAAGACTTAAGAGATCTTTTTTATTGGGGTCGTTTCTCTAAAAAGTATGATAAGGCCATTGTGAAGGACAGGACGGGACAATTGAAGAGCGAAATTGATCAAAGTAAATTAATTGTGAAACTGATAGAAAAATACCTCGATGGATTGGATGCTCTTTTTCAATTGGATCTAAAAAAGCAGGCCTATATTAATGGTGAAAAAAAATTTCAATTAATGGTCAAGAAATTCTCTCTTGGAAAGGCATCTCTGATACAAAAAAACGATGCTCAAATTAATTTGTTTAAAGCGCAAGAAAAGCTTGAAAACCAAAAAATTAAATTTCAAAAAATTACAGCAGATATTTCTCAAGAATTATTTCAAAAAACAGAATACCCTTGGAAATATGATAAAGAATTTGGCTTTGTTTCAGATTGGAAAAAAATTGATAAAGGCCTGGGGGACCTTAAAGAACTAATCGATAACTCCCCAGAAGTGAAAAAAAGAATGGAAGAGGTCAATTTAGCAAAGCGGGAATTTTCCTGGGCCAAAGGAGATTCCTTTCCCTCTATGGATTTGAGTGCTAGTTATAAACTTGCCGGAGTTCGAGAAACCTATAGTTTAGCGCAAAAAGAAGTATGGGAGGGGCAATTTCCCACAACCAATTATGGACTCACTATGGAGCGAGCGGTTCATAATTATGCGGCCAAATCGTCACGTTTAATGAAGGAAGCTCTTTGGAAACAAAAGAAATTATTGTTACAAAAAACGCGCTTCGAGCAAGAAATTGATTTGAAAGAAGGTGTTGCAAAAATTAAAAAACAAATGCAAATCGTCATGAACTATAAAAAGATGGTCGGTCTCCTTAAAGAGAAGCTTGGCTTTTATGAAAAGAAGCTACAACAGGGAAGTTTATCTGTTTACGATTATAATACTCAATATGAAGAAGTGTTAAAAACAGATATTGATTATAAAAAATCACAAATATCGCTCGAACGTTTTATTATCCGGTTTCTGCAAAAGTCTGGTCAACTAAAAAGACTAACATCTCTATAGGTTTAATTTTTTACTGTTCAGGCTAGAACGATCGTATCATGGCAGTTATAGTTGAATGATGAATAAACTTATCCGCTACTTTGCGACAAAACACTTATTAACAAACGTTCTCTTTTTCGGCATTATTATGCTTTCCATCTTGGCATGGTGGCGAATAGGAAAAGAAGAAATGCCAGAGTTTGCCATGGACTGGATCCGGGTCGTGACTCATTATCCTGGTGCCCCTGCTGCGGACGTCGAATTATTTATTACTAAGCCCATTGAGGAACAACTAAAGTCGGTCAGCGGACTTGAAGAGGTACAAAGCACCTCAAGTCTTGGGAGTAGCTCCTTTCGTATTTTTATCGATTCCAATGCACCCAACAAGCAGCAGGTTATTCAAGATATAAAGGATGCAGTTTTACGAACTAATTTACCCACAGAGGTGCGTAAAATTCCGACATTTCACCAGTTTCGCTCGAGCGAAAAGGCGATTATTGATATCGCCTTAGTGCATCGAGAACATCAATTTTTAGATGCTGGTGGGCGTAGAGAGCTGCAACAGTACGCCCTTACTTTTGAAAATCAAATATTATCTCTTCCGCAAGTGAGTAGTGTTTCAAAATCTGGTTACCTCGCGCCAGAACTACAGGTTCTTTTAAGACCGAGGGAGCTTGATAACTTTGAAATCTCCATAACGGAAATTTATAACCAAATCCGCTCCAATCATATTAGATCGCCCATAGGTTCATTAAATGATCGTGGAGAGTCAAAGGTCACCGCCTTGCATGAACTCGATACTGTGGAATCACTTAACGATCTCGCCTTAAAAGGTTCCTATGAAGGTCCTCTATTAAAGCTCAGTAAAATAGCCGATATCTCCAATGGTTTTGAAAGAGCTAATGCCATTCATAAAATTAATGGCCATGAAGCTGTAATATTGAATGTCAAAAAAACTGTTTCGACAGATATCTTAGCGGCACGAGATGCGGTTGTTCGATTCGTGAATCACTTTAATCAAATGAATGTCGATTCGCCAATAAAAGTACATTTGATGGATGATGAATCATTTGATGTTACCAACCGACTATCTATTATTCATTGGAATGGGTTAATTGGTTTTGGACTTATTCTTATTGTTTTAATGATTTTTCTCGATATTAAATCAGGATTTTGGGTAGCGATGGGAATTCCATTTTCACTTGCTTTTACCATTATATGTGCTCTTTTAGCAGGCTACACTGTCAACAATATGACTTTGGCCGGGATTATTATAGTAATGGGAATCGTCGTTGATGATGCCATTATTATTGCCGAGAATATCTCTCGGCATGTGAACCAGGGAAAAACATTAATTGCCGCGGCAATAGATGGCACGCAAGAAGTATTTCGTCCCATTCTCGCGAGTATTATTACTACCTGTGTCGCTTTTGTTCCTCTTCTTTTTTTTGAAGGTCATTTTGGTAAATTCGTATCTTATATCCCTTTGATGGTGATATTTATGTTACTTGGAAGTTTAATTGAATCTCTTTTTATTCTACCGGCACATCTTTCTGGAAAAACACCAATTTTAGATAACCTGGTGAGAGGCCATCGAAATTGGTTTTATAAATGGGAGGCGAGTTATGCCAAGACACTTGCGATCCTATTACGTCATCGCTTGATCATTATCTGTGGTTTCATCGCGGTTCTTATTGGTTGTGGTTATGTTTTTGCCACTAAGATGAAATTTGTTATGTTCCCGCGTGAAGAGAGTAAAGAAATATACGTCAAGGCATTTGCCGAGCAAGGAGCGTCACGTTTAGAAACTGCCCAGGCCATTGCACCCCTAGAACAAATGTTTCTGGATGAAGGTCCCGGTCGCATTGTTGCCGTGAGAAGTAGAATCGGTCAAAGTCGCCGAGGTGGTGAAGTTAAAGAAAATGAAGCCGGAATAAGAGTAGAGCTTATTCCCGCTGATCAAAGAGATGTATCTTTAAAGGTATTGCGCGAGAAATGGGAAAAAAAGAGCAAAGAGATTAATGGCCTTACAGAAGTTAAGATTTTAAAAAGTCGTTGGGGGCGTGGATCTGGAAGTGCTATCGAATTACAAGTTCAAGAAAATAATGACCAAATTCGCAGTAAGATTACTCAAATGATTAAGAACCATATGGAAAAGAATCCAGCTCTTGATAATGTCGAGCTGGAAAGGCCTCTCATTAAAAAGGAGTACCTTTTTAAAATAGACCAACCGAAATTGGTACGACTTAATATCAATCCTTCATCTGTGACCACGGCATTACGCACCTTTGTGGAAGGATCAACTCTTTATACCATTAATAAAGGTGATGAAGAGGTGGAGTTGCGATTAACGGTACCCGATGAGAATAAGAAAAATTTAAAAGGTCTTTTAAAGCTTAAAGTTCTTAATAAAAATGGACAACTGATTCTTTTAAACAAATTCATTACCATGGAAGAGGTGATGCGTCCGGCTAATATTGCAAGAACTAATAATAAAAGAACAACGATGGTTTTTGCCGACCTGCGGCCTGAAACAAAAAAAACACCCATCGAAATAGCGGAAGACTTAGAACAAAATATTTTTCCCAAAATTAACAAAGAATTTCCGAGTGCTATTTTGAGATTTACAGGAGAGATTGAAGATTCACGAGACTCCCGTTCCAATTTTCGCAATTCGTTGCTTTTGGTCATCATCTTAATTTACCTAATTCTAGTGATCATGTTTAATTCTTTGGTTACTCCACTGCTAGTTGTATCAATAATACCCTTTGGTTTGGCCGGTGCTATTATCGTTCTTATCACCCATGGAATGAGTGTTTATGGCTTTTTTGCGGCAGTAGGGGCGCTTGGCATGATTGGAGTGGTGATCAATGATTCCATCATCATGATTGATAAAATTGAAAAAAATATATTAGCACCTGGGGAGCATTATTTAGAAGGTCTTGCTAGAGCTGCGTCGACTCGCCTTCGCCCTGTTGTTGTGACGACGATTACCACGGTGGTGGCCATTTTGCCTACCGCCTATGGACTTGCCGGATATGATTCCATGTTGGCCGAGATGATGCTTGTTATGGGCTGGGGAATGGCATTTTCCACCACCATTACTCTGCTATTCATTCCGTGTCTTTACTCATTTTTACAAAAAGGAAAAGCTATATAAAAGGTATCTTTTCTGGGTTTGAATTGAGTAAGTTTAAGAATGAGATGCAAGTGATTCTACCGGTATCATTTAATGTTTGATAACCTGCCAAAGTGAATCACAAAAATACTTTTGTGAGTCATATAAATTATCGATGACTTTAAAACCAGTACTTTTGGCCAACGTTTCAACGTCAGACTGAAGATATTTATAAGAATATTCTAAATGAATGGGCTCATATTCTTGGAAATGAAAATGTTTTTGTAATTCTTTAATATAAACGGTTTGATCACTGAGCGATATAAGATAGCTTTCCATTGCTCCGACCTTTGGATTATAGGTTCCAAAGTGATCAAACTTAGAGAGGTCAAATTCTCCGCCCAATTCTTTATTGATACGTGTTAAAAGATTCAAATTAAATTCTTTAGTAATCCCCTCGATATCGTTGTAGGCACTGAGTAGAATATCAATATCTTTTTTTAAATCGAATCCAATAAGCATGAGGTCACCATCTTTTAGTGTATTCCAAATAGAGCGTAAGAAGGCAAGAGAGTTAACATGATCAAAATTACCGATATTCGATCCAAGAAAGCAGACAAAGCTTCGACCGTCACGATTTTCTTTGATCCATCTTAATCCCTCTTCATATTCCGAAATAATTCCGAAGAATGATAAATCTTGATGTTCGGTACCAAATTCTTCAGAGAGGTAGAAAATGGCCGATTCAGAAATATCAATGGGAAGGTATTCAAACTTATGACCACTTCGAAGAAATTCCTCAATGAGGACTTTTGTTTTTCTTCCATCCCCAGCACCTAACTCTATTAAATTAAACTCCCCTGGACCTAATTGTTTCGCAATGTCTTGCTTATATGAGCGTAGTATCTCAAACTCACAGGCCGTAAGATAATATTCCGGGCTATCGGCAATTTGATTGAAAAACCGGCTTCCAAGATCATCATAAAAGTACTTTGAACTAATGAATTTTGTAGGAGAGGAGAATCCCATTAAAATGTCGAGAGCAAATTGATCCCGTAAAAATATATCTTGATTATGTAGATGTTTATTTAAAGAAATATACTCATTCATCTATATCCTCCGCTAACCTTAAACCCGTAAATGCCCATTGTTTGTCAGGATAATAAAAATTGCGATAGGTACTGCGAATATGGTCAATTGAGGTGGCAAATGATCCTCCCTTGAGAACATATTGGCCATCCATGAATTTGCTATTGTATTCGCCTAAGGCATTTTGGCGCCTTTTATAACCAGGGTAGGGAAGGTAGGCACTTGCCGTCCATTCCCAAAGGTTGCCGAAGGTATCAACCATGCCATTACTTGTAGAGCGCGGGGTATATTCTCTCGGATGATATTGATGTCGGTCTAAAACATGGTCAGTTTTAGAAGGGTAGAGGCCAAATTCTTTGGCGGCAACTTCCCATTCATTTTCTGTTGGTAATCGTTTCCCTGCCCAATGGGCGTAGGCATGGGCCTCGTAGTAGCTGATATGAGAGACAGGCTCATTCATAGCCAATTTTTTCATTCCGTAAAGAGTGAATTGGTACCAATCACCCTCTCTATTTTCCCAATATAAAGGACAATTGAGTTTAGTCGATTGAATCATATCCCATGCATCGGTATGCCAATATTTGAAATCTTCATAGCCCCCACAATTGATGAATTCTAAATACTCTATATTGGTGACTAGACGATTTTGAATATTAAATGGCGTGAGATAAAGTTCGTGTTTGGGAGTTTCATTATCAAAATGAAAATGTTGTTTATCTTTTGTTCCCACACTGCGCATGCCTCCAAGAATTGTCAAAAACTGGGATGGAATAATATGATTCTCATTCTTGGACCCAGCGTTTTTATTATTGAGCTGTTCGGCATAATGGGGACGTAAAGGATTGACCCAGAAGTTATATTTTATATCCATTAATATTAATTCTTGATGCTGTTGTTCGTGATTGATGCCCAATTCTACTAATTCTTTGATGGCCTCAAAACTTTCGCGAGGTGTACCACTGCTTAAAAGTTCGACCATTTGATTATCGACCCAGCTTCTATATTGAAAAATCTCATTAACTGTTGGGCGTGATAAATGGCCACGTTGCCTTTGCTCCCAATGTGGGCCAAAGGTTTTATAATAAGAATTGAAAAGGAGCGAGTATTGTGAGTTTAAGGGCCGGTAAGAGGGAGAGAATGGCCTTAATATAAAAGTATCAAAAAACCAGGATGTATGGCCGAGATGCCATTTTATGGGACTGACATCAGGGCACGCTTGAACCACATAATCTTCAATTTCAAGATGATCACAGAGGGACTCTGTAATTTTTCTTTGTCGCCGATATTTATTCAGAATACTATTCATATTCGTCCTTAAAATTCTACGCCAGCAATCCCGTTCATTCGAGCCTAACTTACACTAATACTTGATAGATTTATAGCCTTTTTGATAAAAGTATAGCAATTTTAAGTGGTTAAAGCTGTATGGCGTTGGGCGTCTTTTCCAAGGGAAGCCTTTCCAATCTTTTGGTACTTGAGATTAATTTATGACTCTTTTACTGAAAAGATTGAGAATTAATGTTATGGGTAAGTTAATTAAATTGAATCAATAGATGTGGATAAAATGACAGAAAAACTCATGATCGAAGATAAACACGCACTTTATTTGGCCTCTGTTCAGGACCCTCTTAGTGATGTCCAAAGAATGAATGATATTTTTATGGAAGTGTATGATAAGGCCGCCATGTCTTTAAGAGAAGACTTTAGTGGTACCTTTGCTCTTAGTTGTTGTTTTGTTCAATCAGCGCGAGAGCGTTCGGCCTTAGCGCTCGATATTGATGAAGAGGCATTAAGTTACGGAAAGAAGAATTACCTCGCTCATTTAACAAAGGGAGAGCAGGAAAGGCTAACTGTTCTAAGGCAAAATTCAATATCCACAACAGTGAAGGTGGATTTAATCGCCGCTTTTAATTTTTCATATTGTTTGATTCATAAACGAAGTGAGCTGGTCGAATACTTTCGCCATTGCCATGCCTCTCTTAACGATAAAGGTCTTCTTATTCTCGATATTTTTGGTGGCAGTGATAGTGAAATACCCGAAGTACAAGAGCGCCATATTGATAATAGCGACTATATTGCACCCTTTCTTTTTGAGTTTGTGAGAGAAGACTTTAATCCTGTCAATCGCTTGGCCAATTATACTATTAACTTCAAATATGATGAAGGGCCTCAATTGCTGAAGGCCTTTCATTATCACTTTCGCCATTGGTCAATCCCAGAGTTAAGGGATTGTTTGGAGGAAGCGGGGTTTTCTAAAAGCCTCGTGTATTGGGAGCATTGCGATGCAGAGGGTTATGGTAATGGCCAATATTATTCAACCGAAGAAGAAGAAAACTCCTTAAATTGGAACTCCTATATTGTCGGTCTTAAATGACTTATTTAAATATTGAGGCCAATGTCCATCATTTGTATGAAGTCACATTGCCTTTCTTGGGCCGAGGTTGATTCTCCTGTTACCAGGGAATCGCTGACGGTTAAAATACTGAGAGCGTTGACCTTTTTTAAAGCAGCAATGCTATAAAGTAAGTTCGATTCCATCTCTACCGCCAAAATCCCAAAGTCGGCCCATAATTTCCATGACTCTTGATTATAATCATAAAAGGTATCAGAGGAGAGAATATTCCCCACTTTGATGGCGATGTTATTCTCTTGTGCATAATTATGTGCCTTCAGAAGGAGGTTAAAATTTGCACAAGGAGCAAAATCCATACTCTTAAAAATCTTTTTATTATGGGCGGCATCGGTGGAGGCGGATTGCGCCAGGATAATATCTCGGACGTTAACCTCTTTTTGATAACTTCCACAGGAGCCCACGCGGATGATATTTTTCACCCGATAATCATCAATTAACTCGTTGACATAAATACCAAGGGACGCCTGTCCCATACCAGAGCCCATAACGCTGACTCTTTTCCCTTTATAAAAACCGGTATACCCATACATACCTCTTACTTCATTAAAACATTGGGAATGATTCAAAAATTTTTCTGCAATAAATTTTGCCCTAAGAGGATCTCCGGGGAGCAGAATTGTTTCAGCGATATCACCGGGTTTGGCATTGATATGAAGACTCATTAAAACCATCCATTTTTAAGAGAAATTTAGGGGAACTGTTACCAATGTATAGTAGAACAGAGAGATTGAAAGTATAGGAGCTAGGTCGCAATAAAAGGTGATCTATATTGTGTTGTGCTCTGCTTTGTTCAGGTGAGTGGGTATGGTGGCGAACTTTAGATAATAAATATAAGTCATCGGGATTTAGGTAATCTTGACTTACGGTGATCAAAGAACTTAATAGTGCTACAGAGTATATTTATGTGGCGGATCAAAAATAACCCATTCTTTTAAAATGCGCTGCGAGTTGTTAGTTCTGGATCTGATCTAAATCATGTTTTTCTGCCGCTTCAGACGGTATGAGTTAAGTAGACAAAAACGAGGCGGATAATAATGGCGTTTATTCATTTTAGTGAACACGACTTTACGAATAAAGATGTAGGCTCAAAGGCCCTTTTATTGGCCCAAATGTATCAAAAAGGAATGCCAGTTCCAGAAGGCGCTATATTAACAACAATGCCTGAAAAAGAAGAGGAATGGTCTCGTATTTTTTCCCTTTGGGAAAAGATGGGGCAGCCCAATCTTGCGATTCGTAGTTCCGCTCTCGGTGAGGATTCCGCCGAGTTTAGTTTTGCGGGGCAAAACTCGACCTACCTTAATGTCCATGGGCAAGAAGAAATTAAAGCGGCGATTAAGGCCTGTTTTTGTTCTGTTGATCGCCAGGCCAGTCGCGCCTATCGCGAGTATTTCATGGATGGCGAGAATGTCGCCAAAATGAGTGTCGTTATTCAAAAAATGCTTAACCCCAAGTTTTCTGGCGTCTATTTTTCAAAAGACCCTCGTGGAATTAATGATGAAGATTTACTTGAAGTGGTTGAAGGTCTTGGTGAAGAGCTCGTATCGGGGCGAAAAACACCCCAAAGAACGAACTCTAAGAGCGGCGAGGGGATCACTTTTGCTGAATGGAAACCTCATTATATGGAGGAGATTCAAGCAGCTGGTAAAAAAGGCGTATCGCTAGTCAGTGGGGAAGTCGATATGGAATGGTCTGTCGATGAAGATGGTACCTTCTACGTTTTACAGGCTCGACCAGTGACTGCCCTTAAAAGTCTCTCCTCCCAACAAAAAATTGTTGATGATGAACTCCAGCGTCTCAAATTAAATCATCCTGAGCGGCCAGCATGGGATGGTCAAACTTTCGCTGAATGGGCGGGAACTCCTACCCAATTAACATTGAGCATTTGGAAAGAGGCCTTTTCTCCTCATAAAGCGTTTGGAGATGCCTTGGAAAGGTTGGGCTATCTAAGTTTTGTGGACCAGAAATTTTGCCCGGAGAGTAGTATTTTAGATGAAGTCTATGGCCGTGCATATGTGAACTTGTCCAAGCTAAATGTTCTTTTTTTTGGACCCATTCCGTACTCAATTGTTCCTAAACCTAGACCTCACTTGAAATTTGATTGGAAAAAGCTTGATTGGCCGACAATCTTTAGGGCGCCTCTTGCTATTTGGAAAATGGCAAAGGTTGGCTGGGAATTATCCGCCAATAGAAAAAAATGGCTTAACCAATGCCGTCAGGAATTATTATATTTTAAAAATAAAATGGCGCGTCCCATGAAGCCCGATGTCTTCAATAGCTGGAGTAATGATGAATTACTTCAGCGCCTGCAAAAAGAAGGTCATGGGTTTTCTAAAAATTATTTACTTTGGCCACTTATCCTTATCACTTTAACAGAATCAACTATTGCCAATCTCCTATCCATCCTAAAATCGGTCGAGGGTGAGGAAAAAGCAAATGAGCTAATTAAAAAATGGATGGGAAATGGTCTGCATACCGCCACTTCAGAAATGAATCTCTATTATAAAAAGGCCTGTGCTTATAAAAATACGAGATCTTTCTTTATGTCGCGTTATGGGCATCGGGGGCCTGGTGAACTAGATCTTTCCAATCCTCGTTGGATTGAACTTGGTGATAAGGCCTTTGTCGAAATGAGTGAGGAAAAATACCAAGAGCATAAAGATAAATTTGAAAATAAAAAGGATCTTGTTGAAACAGAGATTGGGGCAATGGACACATTTAAAAGAAGTATCATTGCTCAAGAGTGGAAATTGCTCAAGGAGATGCTGGAGCTACGAGAACAATGGAAAATGGAGCTTTTGCGACCTTATGCCCATATCCGTTTTATTAGCGAAGAAATAGGAAAGCGCCTTGATGTCAATAAAGATATTCATTGGCTTTCGTTATTAGAAATCGAGGAATTATTAATGGGGACTTCCACTCTCTCTTCAAAGGAAGTCAAGAACTTGATCGCTGAGCGTAAAATGAAGGGCCAAACATTTAAGCAGTTTTCATTTCCATCAATTACAGGACTTGATGAAATTGAAAGGGTTATTAATGGTGAGGCCAACCCTGGTGATGATTCTTTTGAAGGGGAACCTATATCCCCAGGTTTGGTGGAAGGAACTGTTCGGGTTGTTAGCGATTTCGCTAATCTAGATGATCAAGATTGGCCTGACGATGCTATTTTGGTCGCAGAGGCCATTGACCCTGGTTGGACATCTCTTTTTGCAAGATCACGCGGAATTATAGTAGAAAAAGGGGGAGTCCTTAGTCATTGTGGTATTTTGGCACGTGAAATGGGCCTTCCTGCAGTTAGTGGTATTAATCGATGTCATCAACGTTTAAAAGATGGCGATAAAGTATGGTTGGATGGTAGTCATGGTCGCATCACTCTTCAGTGAAGTTTCAACAATAGTTGAAGTTCATCAATTAATTATTCCGACAGTGCTTATCCCTTTGACTGTCATCAGTGTGGGGATTTCTGTCGCGGCCTCCTTTGTCGCAGGATTATTTGGGATAGAACTTAAGGCAGAAGGTCCTCGTAAATTCCTCGAATTACTTTTAAAACCTCGATTTATACTAACCGCGGTTGTGACAAACCTTTGTTTTTGGGGTGGTTATAAAGGTTATGTGTACGTTAAAAATATGCCATCCTTTTTATTTAATATTGAACGGAATAATAAAAATGTATCAGGGAAGTTGCCTGGTATTAAGTATCAAAACTTTCCTGGCCGCCAAAATGAATTTAAAAGGGGCGCTATTACCCATGATAAATCAAATTGGAACGAAGTTAAATTAGGGAAGAGTTGGAAGTTTCAAAGCGGAGGTTTTCGTGCCGCCGGCGATGCAGGGGACACATTATTTTTTGGCACTAAAGATGGACGTATTAAAGAATTTAACCGTAAAGAGCAAAAAGTCATTCGTGAGTTTTATACGGGGACTTTTATTTCTCCCGGCCCCATCGTTTGGAACAATCGCCTTTATTTTGGAGAGGGGACTCACGATACACACCATGCTCGTATCTACTCCTTTAACTTAGAAAATGGTCAATTAGAATCATCGTTTACAACTAAAGGGCATACCGAGGGGCAGCCATTTATTCAATCTTATAATGGTAAAACTTTATTATTTGCACCGTCTGGTTCAGATGGACTCTATGCTCTAGACGCTCAGACTTTAAAAAAAGTTTGGCATCAGAACGATGGTCATTTAGATTCATCTGTTACTTTTAATAATGGTAAAATTTATTCGGGAACAGGAAGGGAAAGAGGAGATATTAAAAATAATAAAACATTTGCTATCGCCTATGACTTTAATACAGGTGAAAAAATATGGAAAAGGGAAATTCCGGCATCTAGTTGGATGAAACCGGTGATTGTCGACACTGATGTATGTTATGTGGTGGGGGAAATTTATTTTAAATCGGAAATCGGCGGGATCACTTGTTTTAACCAAGAATCAGGTGTCCCCACTTATTCGCATCGTAATTTAGCACCCATCGCCAGCGTACCACTCAATATTGATGGCGATCTGGTTTATAGTGATATTAAAGGTAAGATTTGTCGCTTAAATATGAAAACCGGTAAAGTTAATTGGTGTTATGAAACAAAAACGAGAGGACTTTCTTTATCGGGCGTTAATTATGACCAATATAGAGATGTTCTTGTTTATGCAAGTAAAGATAAGGGTCTTTTTATTCTCCACCCGGACAGCGGAAAGGTTCTTGTCACATGGATGCCCGAAAAGGGAGATGCAAAATGGGAAACCACATTTGCTGCTGCCACTGCTAAAGAGGAAGGATGGTACTTATGGGATATGGCCGGTAATTTACGATTGATTAAATATTTGGATTCATCTTTTGATGAACAGATTTCCAAATCAGATAAGTTATAGTACCTGTTGCAAGCCCAGTTAAATGGCCAATGAGCGAGATATAATCCGGTGTCGCCGTTTGAATAGAAGCGCCAGCAATTAAGATAAAGGCCAAAATATTGGTTTTAAATTTCCCCTGTATTAAGAGAGAGAATGATAATATTCCTAAGATGGCGGCACTCGCTCCGCTCACAAAGATTGAATGTTCTAGGCCAATACCAAAGGTCAAAGTCAATACCAGTAGAGACACAAGGTGTAGAAACAAAAAAAATGTTAAATAAATTGATCTACCGAGGGCCTTCTCCACCCGGGGTCCAAAAATAATGAGAATTGCCGTATTGAGTAATAGGTGGGAAGTGTCAGTGTGAACAATTGAAGAGGTGATAATTGCGAGTCCATAATTGATAAAAGGAGAATTAATATCAAAGGCCAATACAAGAGGGCCATTATCCTGTAGCCCAAATAACCCTTGGGAGGTCATTACTTGCATGAGGATAAATGCCAAAGCAAAGAGGGACGCTAGAAATAATGAACCTACCATGGCCTTAAAACGTTGATCATCTAAAATATTCATTTTCTTTTTATAGCATTGTTAAAGAATTGCTACAAATATGAATATTTTTATATAACAGTGACGTCAATTTGATCAACGAGATGACGTATTGTTTTAGTGGATGTATTTTAATTTTTAAATAATGACAATTTCCCTATAAAAGAATGCCTGACCAAAACTTCTTAAGCTTTAATCTTTTTTGAAAAATCAAATATTTTTTTTAATTAGGAATGCTTTGGGTGACATTGGCCACACCGTCCGATTAATTTGAGCACAATAATTTAATTCATTATAAATTTCTTTTCTTGGTTACATTCTGACTCTGTGACTTTTTTTGGCACCATTTAGATCTGCGTTAAGTGATGATAGATGTAAAGAATAATTGGTATGATACTTGCTGTACAAAGTAGGGATTTTTAACGTCTTTAAGGAGTGTAAAGATGAAAGGATTATATATATTATTTCTATCATTTATTTTCTCCGTCCATCTTTCGTACGGCGCGATGTGCGAGGTCGAAATGTTTGATGAGGATGATTCATTTATAGCCACTTTTCAAGAGGATGATGAAGTCCTAGAGAAAGCTTGTGAATTGGCCATCAATAAATGCCTTGAAAAAGAAGTCGCCTATAATGGTTTTTGTGAAGCTGCCCCTCTTTCGGCCCAAGCTCTAGAGGCCAAGGACAATATTACAAAGGAAGTAGAAGTTGATAAGGATAAGCGGCGTAGAGGTAGAGGGAGAGTAGGTGTGCGCGGACGTGGTGGTCGAGGAGCACGTATTAATCGTGGCCCTCGCGGTGGTTCGGGCCCGCGCTTTAATCGGGGGCGACGAGGTGGTCCTGGCCCGCGCTTTAATCGCGGACGACGAGGCGGAAGCCGTGGCCATCGTATTCACCATCGTCATCGTCGAGGTGGTTTTTTCTTCCGATTTTTTGGCCGTCGAGGACACCGTCGTGATCTAATTGGACCGTTTACCTATTCAAGAAGCTGTCACTTTTTATTAATTGGCCGTCATGGCCTACGAGTCGATCGCTTTAGAGCTCGTGCCAGGGACTGGCATCCGGTAGATGCTAAAAATCGTGCTTGCCGAAGAGCTTGGAGACGCTGTGAACGTGCGAGACATAGTGGTCAAAGATGCGTTTTCTATCGTTAAAATAGAATATCAATCCAGGTTCCGCTTCAAGAAGTGGAACCTGGGTTTATGAGCAGACCACAACTTCTTCTGTTGAATGGTCTTAATTAGATAATCAATCAAAAGCACATCACTTGGGAATATTGTCGAGGCATCACTATAGTGGAATTAGTGACATAAAGTATAAGTTCCACTGTCACAAAAATTATCACGATCAATTCTAAACCTAAATTAAATATTGAAAAGCAGATGGCAACTTACGAAGCAATATTTATTGACGAGTTGCGGCGATAGCAAGTGAAGTCCCGATGGTAATGCTTGCCTTTTTTAAGTGAAAGGAGTATACCCTGTAGGGGTATGTCGCGGGCGCCAGGTAAGCTCAAGTGATTTATGTTTCTCGCTAAAGAAAAGAGAGATCATTTTCTATTTCAAGAATAATGAAAACACTCAAGAGCAGAACCTTTTGGCCATGTCATATAATTAGGGAATATTTGTCTGAAAGGTTTTGTAAGGCCTCTAAGGCAATAGAATTTAAAATTAAATACAACTATAAACAAAGGAAATTATGATGAGTTCTAGTCGACAAAGTTTAATATTTGAAGTTGAAGGTATGAAATGTGGTTCCTGTTCTAATAAAATTGAGGCAGGGCTTAAAGATATTGATGGGATTGAGAACACAGAGATTGAATTAAGCGATAAGACCGTTAAAATTACTGCTTCAAATTCACTCTCGACAATGACAATCAAAAAGGAAATTGAAGAACTAGGTTTTTCTGTTACCAAAATGTCAAAGGTCTAAAATGAGCACTCTACAGGTGAAAATTTCAGGTATGAGCTGCGCGAGCTGTGCGGCCAATATTGAGAAGGCCATTCGCAAAATTGATGGTGTTAACCTTGCCAATGTGAATTTTGCCACAGAGACAGGCAAATTTGAATTTCAGGACCCCGGTGTCGAAGTTAATATTCGCAATGAAGTTAAAAGCTTGGGCTATTCTTTTCTCGAGGAGGGGCAAGGTTCGATAGGGAAAAATGAGAATAATCTTAATCGTTTCTTTCTTGCTATCTTATTTTCTTCTATTATTTTTTTATTGGCGATGGGACCGCTTGTTGGGTGGCCTGGGCATCGATTAAATTGGCTTTTCCAAATGATTCTGGCCACGCCGATTTGGATTTGGGTAGGGCTTAAATTTCAAAAAGCTGCCATTAAGTTTTTGACGTCTGGCCAGTCGAATATGAATACTTTAATAGGGATTGGAACCAGTGCCGCGTTCCTTTATAGTAGCTTTATTACCTTGTTCTCTGATTTTTCCCTGTCCATCGGGCTAACCCAAAAAGTTTATTTTGAGGCCGTCGGATTTATTATATCCTTTGTCTATTTAGGGCAATACTTTGAGGAAAAGGCGAAAAAGAAAACGAAAGAAGCACTTAATTCATTACTTAAGCTAAGTTCAAAAAAGGCCACGGTTCTGATTGATGGTGTGCCTCGTGAAGTGGATATTGATGACGTAGGTATTGGAGCGGTTATCCGCGTTCTTCCTGGTGAGAAATTTCCTGTTGATGGTAAAGTTATCAATGGGTACTCAGCAGTTGATGAATCAATGATTTCTGGAGAACCGATCCCAATTGTTAAGGACAAAGGTGATAAGGTTTTTGCAGGTACAATTAATGGAATGAGTGTTATTGATTATAGAGCGCAGAAAGTAGGAGCTGAAACATTTTTAGCACAAATTGTAACCTTTGTTGAAAATGCGCAAAATAATAAGCCTGATATTCAACGTTATGCCGATAAAATAAGTTCCGTTTTTACACCTATTGTCATTGGTATTGCGATTTTTACTTTTAGCGTTTGGTTTGCTTTTGGCCCACTCCCCCAATGGGGTAATGCGGTATCGAACTTTATTGCGGTACTTGTGATTGCCTGCCCCTGTGCCCTCGGTCTCGCCACTCCGACAGCAGTTGTTGTGGCGACAGGAAGAGCTTCCTTGCGTGGACTTCTAATAGGCGGGGGTGAAGTTATTGAAAAGGCGGTGAATATCAATGCCATTGTTTTTGATAAAACAGGGACAATTACACAGGGAAAACCCTTTGTTCTCGATTTTATTTACTTTGATAACGATCCTGATGAGTTTCTAAGAGATATTGCGAGTATCGAATCATTTTCAGAACATCCTTTATCGCAGGCGATCGTTAATTATGCGAAAAAAAGAAAAATTACAATCCATGAACCAGACACTTTTGAGATAATTAAAGGGAAAGGCGTTATTGCCCAAATGAGCAATCATCAATATGTTATTGGAAACGCTAAATTAATGTCCGATTATCAAATTGAACTTTTACCTCAGTTTGTTTCTGGCCAGATTGGTACCCAGGTTTATATTGCCAAAGATGGTGAGTTAAAAGGATTAATTATTGTTGGCGATAAAATCAAAGAGGGGGCTCGCAAGGTTATCGACGATCTACGTGATCGAAAAATTGAAACTTGGCTTATTACGGGTGATAACGAGCAAGTTGCTTCTTCCGTCGCAAAAGAATTAGGGATTGACCATTATATTGCCAATGCTCTTCCCCTTGAAAAGGCCGATTATATTAAAATGATCCAAGATAAAGGTAAGAGGGTCGCCATGATAGGCGATGGAGTTAATGATGCCCCTGCTTTGGCCAAGGCGGATCTATCATTGGCCATGGGAACTGGTACAGATGTTGCGATTAATGCTTCCGATGTGACTATTGTAAAGGGGGATTTGTCTCGTGCCATCGATTTTCTTTCCCTCGCCAACGGGACGATGACCATAATTAAACAAAACCTCTTTTTATCTTTGGTTTATAATACTCTTTTAATTCCAGTTGCAGCAGGCCTGCTCTATCTTTTTGGTGGACCAATGTTGCCACCTATCTTGGCAAGTATTGCGATGGGGATGAGTAGTATTTCTGTCGTCAGTAATAGTTTGCGTATTAGGAGATTGATTTAATGGAACAAAAGGGTGCAGACCACAAAAAATTGCAAAATAGGGTAAACCGAATCGAGGGGCAGATTCGAGGTATATCGTCGATGCTAGAATCTCAGAAATATTGCATTGATATTTTGACCCAGGTTAAAGCGGTTCGTAGCGCTCTTAAGTCTCTTGAGTTAGAAATATTAGAAGGGCATCTTTATCATTGTGTTAAAGATGCTATTGGTGCGGGAGAAGCAAGAAAAACAGACGAAACAATTGAAGAGATAATGATGCTTTTAAAGAAATCCAGCAAGTCTTAATGGAGTTTTTGATCTTTTCTTAAAGGAAGCGAGAGAAAGCGGTTTCCGATTTCAATGAATTCTTTTTTTCCTGCTCTCCATTCTTGATAAAGATTTTTTTTAGTAAATGCATCAATTAATTGGAAAATGAATTTTTCTTCAATGTTGAGAGAATTCGGTCCCAGCTGTTTGAGCAAGTCTAAAAAAAGGCGTCTTTCCTTTTCATCCATTCCTTGAATGGTTGTAAAAATGAGCCGATTTAATTTCACTTGTTTGAGATCTTGGGTCAAGCGTCTTTTTAAAAAACCTAAATGATTTCGTGCCATGATAAAATAGGTCCATAGTTCCTCATCTGAAAGCTCTTCGATAACTTTTTCAGTGCTATCAAGAGGAGGTAATAGGACTGAAAAATAATGGTCATCATTGAGAATTATATCAAAAT
>JBFGZE010000027.1:0-33077 GCA_041586955.1 Bacteriovoracaceae bacterium | reverse complement strand
TATTTCCATCTTCATCCCAATCTGAAGCAATTAATAGGCCTTCATAATTAATAGAATTGACTACGTTTAATTTCACAATTTCATCCTGTTAAAGTTATCGTAACAAGATATTAAGCAAATTGTTGGCCAATCTGCGTTCCCTCTAAGTACTAGAAATTACAAGAACGTATATTAAAATAATGGATGATGTGAACTTTTAATTCCTACTTTTCGGTCCATATCGTTCACACAAACAAATTAGAAAATAGTTCCAAGACAAGTGCTCTCCAGCTACAACTGAGATGCACCACAGAGGAACATTCTCTCCCATCTAACCATTCAAGAAGTTAAACAAAACTCTTTTCTATTTATGCGATGCTTTGAAATAAATTTATGAAGTTGCCGGATTGTTACACCAGATAGTTCCGATGCTTTTTTCAAACTTCCTTGTGACGCCTTGAAAAGCTCATGCAAGTATTCGCGCTCAAAATTGTCTAATGTATGTCGCCTGGCCTCATTTAAATTGAGAGTTGGATAATAATTAATTATTTTTTTTGGTATTTCTTTCACCTGAAACATTTCAACGGGAAAATTCTCAGGCGATAGGACGTTGGTTTTTTCCAAGACGTACGCTCTTTCAATGACATTTTCAAGCTCTCTAATATTCCCTGGCCAAGAATAACCTAAAAACGCTAATTCAACATCCCGATGAATGGAATCAATCTTTTTATTATACAGACAATTTAGCCGATAAAGAATTTGAAGGGAAAGCTCTTTAATATCCTCAGGCCTTTCTCTAAGAGGGGGGATCTCGATAGGAAAGACATTGAGTCTATAGTATAAATCTTCTCTAAAGGAATTATCTAACACTGATTGCTTTAAATCAATATTTGTAGCGGCAATAATCCGGACGTCAATATTGATATCCTCTTCTCCACCGACACGTTGAAAAAACCGTTCCTGAATCACCTGGAGAAGATTAACTTGTGTTGCCTTTGAAACAGTGCCAATTTCATCCAAGAAAATTGTTCCATTATGTGCTAATTCGAATTTGCCAAGCTTTCTCTTAATCGCTCCTGTAAAGGAGCCCTTCTCATGTCCAAAAAGCTCACTTTCAATAAGTCCATCAGAAATAGCTCCGCAATGGGTACTAATAAATTTACAATTTGAACGACTACTTAAATCATGAATCGTCTTGGCCAAAACACTTTTCCCTGTCCCAGACTCTCCTGTTATCAGTACTGTCGTTTTCGTTTGAGCGACGGACTCTACCTGCTGAAAAATATTTCTCATCACCATTGATTTTGAATCGAAATTATATTTTGGTATAGATTTTAAAATTTTTGTTTCGAAATGTTGAGACACGGCCTCGCGCCTTGCTGACTCATCAACTAAGTCAAGGACATATTGCACCTCTTCAATGATTAAAGGGTAATTGATATAATTATCAAACCCTAGCCGTATACCTATGACACACTCTTTCGTAAGACGCCTTTCTGCCATAAATATTTTTTTCGCCGTTGGGTAAGAGCGTTCCAGAGAAGAAAAGTATTGATTAAATAATTCAGTGCTAAGCTCTTTGCATTTAAATTCCTTAAAATTCAAAAGATCAATAAGGATGTACTCAAAAAGCTCTTTCCCAAAATTAGAAATTGCATCACTGGCATTTAATGCGAATACTAAATTAAATTGATTCGAAAAATGCTCTTTAAAAAATGACTTGGTACTTTCTAAATCCGTGATAATTAACATTCTTTTCATTTTAGAAATCCTGTCTCCCTCTTGCATAATCTGAGCTTGCAATAGATTCATTTTATTGTCATTAAAAATCTGATCGTTATAGGCGCGCTTTTTGATCCAAACCTCTCCTTTTGCCATGCTTTATATATATGAGAACTCTTAATTCTTCCTTATGAATAAAAACTTCTGCAACTTAGCAGCACAGATCACATAACTAACTGAAATCACATAACATTAACTTGGCACAGAGCTTGCTTTACCTACAGAGTCAAACTTAAAAGGGGTAATGACATGTTAGACCACTTAGACCAAGTATTTGATGGATTTCTCATTCCAGTTACCTGGGACTATCGAAATAACATTAAAAAGGCATGCCTTTATACTGAGAGCGGTGAAAACTACTTTGTAGAGTACCAGGATGGAATTGATCAATTGAAACATCTCATGAACCAAAGAGTTCAAGTGATCGGTACTATTAGTATGAATGAAAAGAAAAGGCCATACATTACCATTAACCAAATCACTTCCTTGTCTAAGAAAATAGCGTGCTGATCTATTTTCCCGACAAAGAAGTCGACCTTAGAAACAAGATAAATTGTTCATTCAATATAAATTCTAAGGGTGACATGGAATGTGAATTATACACAAAGACAATAGAAAAATAATGCGAATCATTAACGCGAAGAAGTATCACGACAAGGACGACATAAATGAATATAAGTAAAACAAATTCATTCGCTATTAAGGAATATACTAAGGAAGAACTTCACGGATTGGATATATGTGACAATTGCTGCTCTACCCTTTTCAATCTTCCACAAGGCCCATTTAATTTTTGTGACAATTGCCGAGAAATTATTAGTGAGCTCAACATTGACGGCGATGAAGATGAGATTGACCATGAATTTTATCGGGAAATAGGTGGAGAGGGATAAAATTCAACTATGCCGTTAGGAGCATGGTAGTTCAGAACGTTTAAAATAATTCACACAACAGGATCTAAAGGCTTCTGCGCCCTTGCAATAGTAGATATAGGCCACACGCTCAGTGTGGCCCATCAGAAAACTATAAAAGATTAACCTTTAGTCCTTCTTCCGTATTTACGATATTAAAATTGATTCGATAAGAACCATAATTAATCATCTCATCGAAATCAACCCCTTGGCCCTCAATAGAAAAATTCATTTTCTTAACAACCCAAAAATCAATGCTTCCTCTCTTTTTATTGCCTGCGTTTAAAACGTCCTTGAGGTCAACAGTAATTGTCTGCACTTGCTTTGAATCATCTTCAATTATTTGGCTTGTTAGTATTTTATAAACGCCGTCTTTATATGCCTTAAGTTTTACTTCTTTTGCCTGGGCCACCATCATGTCTTCAACTAAAACTGTAGAGTACTGAAATTTTTCATATGGGCCTTTATAAACAAACTTAAACCTCTCTTCTTCTTTCACACAGGCCAAAAACGACAAGTTAATTTTAAAGCTAATCCTTTGGTCTTCAATTGTCGCAGCGGTAGCTTTGGCCAAATAAAGACCTGTTTTATTTCTATAAAGGTCGTGAATTGTTTTACAATGGACAGCTTTCCCATCAAAGCTTTTTACCGTATTAAACTCTGTTTCAGCAGGGACTGTTGCAGATAAAACCGCTAGTGCAATTATAATTTTTTTCATAAGTTATCCTTATTTTAATATTGTGTAGACCTTATTTAACATCTCAGTTTTTTCGGTCGAGGAAATTGAAATAATTTCAATAAACGACTTGCTCTTTTCATAGGCGAGAAAATGTCGAAGAATCGATAACCTACTGTTATTAATAATGTAAGGGGACTATTTTCTCAACAATTTTCCAGATCTAACCTTTAGTTTTAATAAATCAATCCTTCACCTATATACCCACAAATTGCCCTCCCAATGAGCTTTGGCCATTCAGCTAGGACTTGCAAAAATATTCCAATATTAATTGACTATATTTAAGATTCTTAGGAGTTTTTTTCCTTTTAAAAAACAGCACGTTTTTGATTAATTTTATAAAAAGAGGGCGTGCCACTTAGGGTCGTACTTTACCCATAAGTACAAGAAGGTATTTTTTTAAACCAATATTTTTGCCACAACAAAAAGAAGTTGCGGGGAACAGCACTCATAGATATCCTCCATGTAATCAGTTGTTTAACGAGTTTCACTAACCGAACTTAAATCTTTGCCCTCATATCCAAAGTTCTTATCGTAAAACGAATAGCTATTATTGGACAGCTCCATATAATCGCACGCGTTTTTACATGATTTTCTTAAAATAGGATATTCAATTTGATCATTTTGACAAAGTGATTCTTCGAGGCAATTGATTAGAATGCGATATTCTTTTTCAATGGAGTCGTTATTCAGGTTTAACAGTCCTATAGGGACTCCTTTCCCCACAGCATTACCAATAAATAACAAGCTCGTAAGAATTGGAATCATTAAATGAAAACGCTTCTTCTTCATGATAACCTCCCTGCTTAAGTTCTTAAATTTTAACTTTGATGCCTTTACAGGAACAAAGTATTTTTTAAAAAAATAATATTAGAAAAAAAAATGTCAAGACTCAAAAAAAAAAAAGAAAAAGAAACTTGACTTTTTTTCAGATGAACACATTTTAAAAGCAATGGTGAATAATCCATAACTTTTCAATAATTTAGGTTTGAAAACTTAGGTTGTTGGATTGGACAGGTGCTTTTCCCTAGATTCCAGTCAAAGGCCAGTGCTTCAAACCTTATTTTGTGTACAGAGAACATTGCGACAACAATGCGCGATTAAAACTATACAATCAAGGAGGTATTATGAAATCGCTTTCATCTTATTTGGAACATTCTATGAAGGAAAGTTTCACTATTAATGAGGTCGGTATGTCCTTGAGGCCAGATCATCGATTAAAAATCAAAGAGAGGCTTCAATTACTCGAAGAAAAGGCCCCTGCATTGTCCTCAATAAAATTAGAGATCGTTAAAGAGCGGCATAAAACGAGAGCTGTACTTTCCATTTCAGGGGCATCAAAAAAAATCAGGGCCGAATTAACAGGAAATAACCCTTGGATTTTATATAAAAGACTTGAACAAAAAGTTGACCGTCAGATTTTGGAATGGAAAAAGGGTCGATTTTTAAATCAAACGGAAAGGTCAAAGTATTATTGGGGTTTTAAACCCAGTAAAGTTTGATAGGGAGCTTTCATCCTGTATCTCTAGAAAATTTATTCTTCGGCTTCTTCATAGTTTTACAGAACAATAATGAAAAGCTTGCTTATTCCAAAGAAATGGAGGTTTTATGAAACAAAAATGTCTGCAAAATAATGAACATATCAATAAAATGAAGGATCATATTTATAGAATTTTTCCTCACGCAAAACATATAGATGTAAGGGTCGATCAAACTCCGGAGAAAAAATTTAAAACTTTTGTTCGAGTCTCAGTACCTCAAAGGACAGATTTAATTGCACTCAAAACGGATCAAGACCTAAGGAAAAGTCTTGAAAAATCTCAGAATGCAATAATGAGGCAAATTCGTAAAATAAAGGCCAAACAAAACCCAACTCACCAAAGGTTACCCACCTCACAATTGGCACTTGAAGTTACCAACTAAAAAAACTAGTTTATTTAAAAGGCAGGCGGAGTTCTAACTCCGCCGCCCTTAGCTATGGGCAATCACATTCTAATGCAAGGGAGTATAAGATTAACATGGACATTTTTTTATTTAAAAGAATAATTTTCTGTTAAGTTGGAAGTTTTCTCTATGAAAAAGATATCCTTTGCATTTGCGGGCATATTGTTGCGTATGTGTCGATTTAAGGATTGGTCGCTTCAAAGGCAGTTTTAAGGCGAGGAACAAGATCACGATTTTTTTTATGAACGAGGTGATAGAGTTGTGATTCATATACGGGTTTACCAATTATATTAATTTGACTTTCCGAAAAAATCACCCTCTTTTTTTCCCTCATGAAATTCTCATGGATACCGACTGCCACATCAACTTCATTCTCTTTTAATTTCTGCAATAATTGTTGATAATTACCAAAGGGAAAAACATTCATTCCTTGCGTCCCAATTTCCGCGTATAATTCTCCGCGAATGATCCCGATGCGAAAAGGAGCTAAATCTTTAAAAGATTTAACGTCCGACTTAATTTTGTGTGAGAAGACCACACCTTTAAATTCGAGTAAAGGATAATCTACAACCAGTAAATTTTTGAACTTGTGGACAGCAGTTTTAATTCGTCCCATTTCTCCATCGATTGTTCCGCTATTCGCAACAAAAAGAGAGCGGCCACAGGGTAAATATTGGAACTCAATTTCATATCCCAAATATTGATATGCCCTTTTCACCTTGGACGCAACTAAGCTGTGAGAGGCGTGTAACCGACAGAGAGAAATAATCATTGGATTTCTTTTGGGCAGAGTAGTCTTGCCGATAAACGAAGATATGAACAGAAATATTCCCAATAATATGGCCCATTTAGTTTTCGCGGGTAAAGTCATGTCCATTATCGCTCCTTTACTTTACAGAACTATACTGGGTAGGGGCCACTACGGGAAAGATGCAGGGCATTCGATTCCCGGACTTTTTTGGTTGCTCTGGGCTGCAAACTTCATTCTAGAAAAAATGATTCTTGACAGCGAAAATAAAGTATCGGAGTCAAATGGTCTTTGAGAAGGAATGCTAAAAGATACGAGATCGTCCAAGCATTATGATGTGACTATTTCCTTTAATAAAAGAAATATATTCGTCACAGTTTAATTACGACCTTGCTCGTAATTTAAAAAAAACTTTTTATCATATCAAAACAGTTTCTTAATATGGAGGCCGGTCGTTCATTTCTTCTAATCGTTTGAACTATTTGCACCAATTGGGAATACAAATTATGATGATTGAGTCCTTGGAGTTGATAACCTAATTTTCGTCCCAATTCTTTAATAATTTTATTTCTAAAAATAACTCTTAAGTCAACTTTAGAATTATGGAGTCTTTGTAGTTCATCATTTACATTATAAAGAAAGCCACCTTCAAAATATATCCGAAGTGATTGCGTAATTGCTTCATTATGTTTTGTTTGAAGATAGTCATTGGACAATGTATCAAAAACAGGAAGTTTATTACTCAATTTCACATTACCTAATAGCGCATTAACGCCACCAAGATCTCGATGATAGAACTGGCCTGTTGGTTTACCAAATTTATCTAATTGGATTAACACATTTTGAGCATGTGCTTCCATTACAAGATTAGCATCTGTCGCCCAAGCGACCCAAGCCTTTGCAAATGGAGTAAGAATTTTATCTTCAATAAACTTTACAGGCCTATCCTCACCTTCAAGCATCTTTTTCAGAATAGTATCTAGGCCATTTGCTTTTGAATAAAGAGAAAAAAGAGGAACAATTGTATTTTCATTATTAAAAGCGGAAGCAGGAATTTCTCTTAAAATTTGTCCACCTCGCTCGAATCCTTTTGGGTTGATACCTAATGATTCTCGCATAAAATGGAAATTGGTATTCGGTGAATCTATTTTATCTGTTAACATTGTATAACCTACAGAGCGTGCAACTTCACCTTTTGGAATTGTTCTAACGACACCCGCTAATTCAACATTTAAAGAAAGCTTGGCAAAGAAATAATATCCCTTTTTATCTGTCACCAATACTGTTCTACTTGAAGAAGTTGACGTTGCCAAAAAGCTTCCCCCCTCTTCATACTTATCGATGAGCTTTGAGTAATATCCTATTGATTCAGGGTGAATTAATAGTCTAAAATATCTTTTGTTATCCACCTCTTTTATAAAATTTGAATTGTTAAATTCACTGTTTTCTAATTCAGCGACTTGAAGTTCATCTTCTGGGATCCAAATAGTTCTAAGGGTAAACCAATTACGTTGTTCGGGCCTATATTCAAGCGCTTGACCTTCAATTGTTGGGGCATAGATTATATTTTCATCCACAGAGCGATCGATTAAAAGTTGTTCAGAATCGAGTAATGCTTTTATGGAGGATGGAAGCTCTACTTTTTCAAGATTATAAACTTGGGCTATATTGCGAGTTGTGACTGAAGCAGATTGATTAGTACTGCAACTCGCATAAAGATGGACCATTAATAAAATTAAGAATAATTTCAAAAAGTATTTCATAATTTTTTTATCGGTATATTTTGCTGAAAATTTCAGTAATTCTTAAGATTTACACCACCATTTTCTTTTATTTCCTAATTATGTCCGATTCTTTTCTAAAATAAACCCTCATTATTCGCCAATTGTAATTGGCACTCTTTAACGTATAAAACAGAGTTAAAAAAGCTAGCAAGTGTCTACAATGACATCAACTTATTTATCAATTTTAAAAAACGACTCCAAATAAAACGCCTAAAACAGATACAATCATAAAAAAGATTATTAACTTGAGACGAATGGCCTCTAAACTGACTGAAAAGAACTTTCAACTACTTGAAATAAAGGCGCTTTGTTCATCTTCACAAAAGAGGATTGCTACGCCGCCTCCCTACCTTAAAATAAATGGGTAAACTTTACTTATATAAAAAAGGATAAATAATGAAATCGTGGTACTTGATTCTTATCACTCTCACCTTAGTCTCCTGTCTACCGGCAAATAAGAAAAGTGACCTTACTAGATTACAAAAGGTGGAAAACGGTGCAGATCAGGGCCACGAAACGAATGAAGAGGTACCGCTTAAGTTTGAATATGAGGCCCCAAGGGCCGTGGGTGCCGTTAACCCAATTATTAAAGTCATTAAGGGCCCATCGAATGGCAAACTAGAAGGCTGTCAAGTGAATGCCACTCATATCAAATGTATATACCGTCCTAACAAAAATTTTTTTGGTAGCGATGCGATCTCATTGCAAGTTGAGGACAATGCGCTCAAATCGGATGTTTCAACAGTTAAATTTAAGGTCAATAGCGTTAATGATCGACCAGAGGTAGGAGCTGATCAACAGGAAAATCTTCAACAAGATACAGTTCTTCAATTCGAAGTGAATATGGGCCAGGACATCGATTCTCCCGACTCCCAATTGACCTATCACCTCGTTGATCAAGCCGCTAGTGGGACTCTTAAATGTTTTAATAGCACTACTCCTCGTCAATGTCTTTATACACCTACAAAAGGTTTTGTCGGTCAGGATACTTTTACTTATAAAATTAAGGACGATGAAGGGCTGGAAAGTTTATCCCATGCTCGTGTTAATATTATTATTTCTAAAAGTGCTCCGCCCAAAATTGGTTTGGGGCAAAACTTTAAAGGCCCCGAAAATACAGAACTCAAATTTTTAGTTAGCCAAGCGAGTGACCCCGTAAGTACACCGACCCAATTACAATACATCATTGTAGGCGCTCCGAGCAATGGGACCGTAGAATGCTCTGGTATCGCTGGGGATCGTTCTTGCTCTTATAATCCAAATAAAGATTTTGTTGGTAGAGACTCCTTTACCTATAAAGTGAAAAACAAGGATAATATTTCGAGTCCCAATGTAGCGTCTGTGAGCTTTGATATCTTTAAAGTCATTCAAGCTCCCAAGGTCCAATACATCCTTGATGAACAAGGAAGCTGTTTTTGTTCTGTAAATGGTACTGTCGACTCTGACAATGTAGGATTTACAGGCAAAGGATTTATTAATACCGATAATTACTTGGGGGCCTCAATACTTTGGAACATTAACGCTAAACAGGCGGGGATTTACCCCGCTGAGATACGTTATGCCAATGGTGGTACAAGAACACGACCGGGCACGATAACGGTCAATGGTGCTAATAGTCAAACAATAGCATTAGACCCTTCTGGCGCATGGACATCCTGGCACACTCAAACTATTAATATTTCCTTAAAAGCTGGCGATAATGCCATTTTGGTAACGGCCAAAGGTGCAGATGGCCTAGCGAATATTGATAAAATCACCTTAACTGGGGATGATTTGTCGTCCGGTCAATGTTCAGGATCAACACCAGCAGCAGGAAATGGTCAACCTACCATTACGCTGAAACATAAGAAAGGGTTTCCCGACCTATGGGGAGAAGGCGCCGACCATATCACAGGCGGCAGAGGAGGCATTAAGTTCTTCATCACCTCCTTGTCTAACTCCTCTATAGCAAAGCTTGTGCCCGCATCTTCTGGTGTCGATAAACATTATGAAGGGACCCTACGAGGTGCTTTGAGTTTGTCGCAGGCCAGGCATATCATCCCGAAAGTTTCTGGCGTTGTTACTTTATCATCCCCTATCAACGTCTACGCCGGCAAGTTTTCCTACCATGGACACTTGGCGGCCAAGGGCGGGTTCTCAGTGACCAACAACAACATCATAGTTAGAAACACCGAAGACTTCATCATCCGATTTCTCAGGCTCCGTTATGGCAAGCAGGCCAGGTTGAAGTACGATGATGCACTGACGATCCGAAAGAGTGCAAAGTTCAGTATTGACCATGGATCATTTGCTTGGGGAGGAGATGAAACTTTCTCTATCGGTAGTGACATCGAATCCACCTACGATGACATCATAGTTCAGAATAATATCATCGGACAAAGCAGGGAGGGACATAACACTGGGACGCTGATTGGCTGGACCGACGAGGGATATAACTCTCATGGCTCGGTCAACTGGCATAATAACGTCTATGTCGGTGTCACCCATAGAACGCCAAATTTCGCAGGAGATACGGGGATGTATGGGCGCATCTACAACAACGTCGTCTATGACTGGAGGTCGCGCTTGACTAACCTGGTCGGTGCTCCGACGGTGGACGTTGCCTATAACTACTATAAAAAAGGAGCTAAGTATCCTAATATATATGACTATAAATACAACAAACACTTGAGACAGGACGGTAGGCCCTACCCACCATCGATCTTTACTGAAGGCAACATAATGCCTGGATTCATTGCCAATCCAAAAGCTGACAACAAATTACTTTGGACAGACTTTAACAGTGACCTTCCGTTGCCTGAGAAGCTGTTCAGAACAACCCGTCTTCCTATCGACAGTAAAGTTGGATACACACCGACCACGGCCCTAGATGCCTATAACCGAAACGTAATCGCCAAGCAGGTGGGTGCGAATCGCTCAACCGATACTAATGGCAATCCAGTCTTCGCTCTAGATAGCGTCGACAACAACTATTTGAGCGCGATTGCCAACGGCACTGTTGCAAGTACCGACGAGAGCAACTGGCAGCATCCAGTAGTAGCGGCCAGCACGCCCTATCTTGATACAAACTGGAATGGAATCGCCGACTCTTTTGAAGCGGCCCATAAAATTAAATCATCGGAGGACGTGATCCTCAATTGGAACTTTGGCGACTATCTACTGGTCAACAACGCTGGCTACACAGCTTTTGAAGTATACAGCGCTTGGGTGGCCGGTGACTTTGAGCGTTTATTGCCGTAATGGAAGAAGATATTAGCGTGGGGATTGCAACACTCCCACGCTGATTCCCCGAGGCCATTTTACGATCATCCAATGTTTTTTGATCCCCAATGGCCTATATTACTTTATCCCGACTACGCTTATATGAGGAAGGGCCACAAAAGAAATATTACCAGACGAGAACAATCCAGCTTTGATTCACAAAAAAGTTTAACGAGGTAGATTCATGTCTTTTGATAACCTAAACGAAGTCACCGAAATTAACTCAAATGAGCTGTCTTTGATTCCCAACGGTGGGCACATCCCATTATCAAAACCTGGGAAAAGAAAGAAAAAAATCGGTGAATTAATGACAAATTAAGGCAGAAGTGGAGGAATTTCTCACCGAGAAGTCCTTTTTCTTGAACTTTTTTGGACATTCGTTAAACAAGTGGTTTTTATTTACCGATAGGCCTTTTATGAGAAGTTACTTTTTCATAATTCTTGCTTTTTTAATAGGGTGCTCAAGTCTCCACCAGGACAATTATCGTGGCCCCTCAAATCTCACTGCAAAGCTCAGTTGCAATGAGGTAATTAATATAATTAATCATCATGCCCCAAATGCCGAAAGAAAGGCACTTCAACTTCTACGAGATGCCAAAAATAAAAATCAATTAATTCATATCGATATTGGCGGAGAGGGAAAATATATTGATGCCATCAATATTAACCCTTATCCCCTAACTAGCACTACGGGTGAACCTGGTAGGAAAATCCCTCGCTGGGTCTATGGCAAGGGTGAATCAATTCCTTTACCAACAGACAGTGTCCATAAAGTCAGCTTAGAAAATGCTCCTATTTCTCAAGCGACGATGGCCGAAATTTTAAGAGTCCTCCAACCAAGAGGAGAAATTCACTTGAGTCATCCTGATGATTATGCCAATACATCTCACACAGGTTTAATAGAATATTTAGATGAGTATATAGAGTCCCTGCATTCAGTAACTGATCGCGAGGGGCTAACAAAGACTGTGATATTTTTAAAGGACCAGTATTGACTAAAAAACCAGCTCAAGCTTATCAAAGACATCTTTTGTCGTGAAAAATGGTCTTTTTTCCAATTCTTCTATATGTAATAACCCAAACCCGCACATCTTTACTGGGTGCACTTTTTTACATTTTACCACATTCCTGCTTATGTAATAATATCTACCCAATATTAACATTTGGACGTATTTTGTTACATGAAAATATCCCTAGCCGCCCGTATTCACATCTTCTCTCAAAGAAACCGTGATAGTAACAAGATAATGTTACACCACAGATTTTTTGTTACTTATCTCTGTACTTAAACAGCTCCACCACATGGCCCAGCGGGGTAGGAATCTAAGTCAGTCTATGGCCCCTTGTTCATCTCTACCCCGTCGACAAGGAGCGAGGTTGCAAAGCAGGCTCCTGAGCGTTCAGAGATAGTCCTCCCGTTTTAAAAAAGGCACAGAAATTTAAATTTTCAGACGAGAAAAACCGGCTGCCTTTAGGAAGCTGGTGCGCACGGGGCCATGAATGGTGGAGGTGATGAGCGCTTTGTAACTCACCTATTTTGTTGATCGATTTTTCAAAAGTACTACAGATTATTACATGGCCAGAATCTAAGTAATTTTGGGTCCTTGGAGCTTTTACCAAATATTTATAAAAACTCCCTCTGCCCAAATATGTCATTTAAGATAGCTTGTGAGTAAGTTAAAATTATCATCATGGGTTTCTTTTGAGTCAGGCTTAGCAGGAAAGTTAAAATACCATTTGTCGTCTTTTTTGTAGCAAGAAATGAGCTTTGTTTTCTTTCCTGAAAGTGTTCCGCATCTTCTAGTAATCCCACTCAAAATTCCTCTCGCATTTTTCCCGTCATTGGTTCCATCACTAGAAGTTTTCATATAGAGTTCATCTTCAACAATGTGGCCTTTTGCATCTAAGATTACTTCTATTAATTTTCTAGTCGGAGCGGAGAGTCCATTAAAGAAAGTATCTAGGCCCACATCTTTCAATTCAAACACTTCCCATGAGCTTTTCGGCCTTTTAGACTTGCTACTTTTTTCTTGTATCTCAATTAATTCTGCTATCTCCTGCGGGGTTCCTTCTACTTCAATTCCGTTAATTTTTGCCTTCATGCTGCCTCCTTTAAAACCATACTAACACAATCAGCTAACCAAATCAGTTAATTTTTTAGTTATTTTGCTAAAATGACATAAATACAATATTTTATATAGACAATTAGCTAACTTAACTAATTTGCCTAATCGCGAAAGCAGTGAATTACAATAAATACAATGCGGGGTTGCTGTGCTTGTTGATTATTGTCTAAGACTTATGAAAAGATTGGTCATTGTGATTACAATAGATGCCAATCATCTATTTCTGACAACTTCCAGTTAACCTATAGCTGAACATGTAGGAGTCAAATTACAGCACAGAAATATTTTTAATATTGAAGCTTCAGACAACTTATCGAACTGCGAGGTTCGTTTTTTGGCAAGCCAATCAGAACGGACTAGAAACCTTGCCTCTATATTTCTGGTGTTGAGCCGCTTCTGTAAAGTTACCAAAGGATACAAATGAAACTTTTTTGTCTACTATAATAAATCAGGTATCCATTTACATTTTTTGAGCAATACTTCCCTCCTCCAAAAGCTGTTTTTTAAATTAAAATGATAATTTTTTTGGGAATTTTTGGTGAGTGAATGGAAAAATGGGGGCCGAAGTGGAGGAATTTCTCAGCTAAGGTCGGAATTAGGATGTTATTCTGCGGTAGCACTTACCAGGCCTGCTCTTGATTAAATAAATAATCGTCAAGAGTTAGATTGTCTCCGACCTCGGGTGGTGTGCGAGGCCGTTGAGTTCTTACATACTCGGTTTCGAGGTTGAAATGTTTCAGTATTCTTTTGCAGACGCCTGGACTGGTGATGGTGGCAACTAGTGTCAATTTTGTACCGCAATGATCGCAATAATTGACTTCATATTTAAAAACTCGTTTTAAAAGTTCTGCCCAAGGGGTTCCATAAACATTTTTGTTTTTAGCTTTGGTTTTTTAGGTTTTGCCGTGGGCCTGGAACCAGGGCGATGACTCGTTTGAAAAGGCCACTTATGAGCAAAAGGGGTAATACGGCCGTAGAAGGTTGGTCCTAAAACAATACGCCAAGAATTTTACCGGCGAGAAAGGTATGCATGCTTTCATACTAATATATAAGTTAATTGACACAACTGATACTATATTTGACTTTCTGCCCTACTTAACCCAGTCAAAAAATTAGTCCTATAGCATCATTCTGTGAACTTAAAACCCTTTCCTTGTGAAAGTATGATAAGGCCTCTCGCATTGGCACATATTGCACCCATAATTTATACGGATCTTAATATAAAGTTTTTTAATTTCTCATTGAACATAGTTGCATCTGATTTGTGAATTGAATGCCATGCTGATGGAAAAAACTCGATTTTTGCGTTTGGTATATTTTTTTTTATATTGGCAATACTTTCTTCCGTCATTGCGGACCCAATACCAATTGATGGATTGGCCTGAAGGAATTGTATGGGAACTGAGGCCGTTGATAGATAATGGGTATAATCTAAATTATTCGCTTGATAACCATATCGGACGGAAATAGAAGGGGAGAAACTCAAAGAATAACCTTCTTTGCTTTTCACAACTTTTCTTTTTATCAAACTATCACTATAAGAGTACAGGGGAGATAATACTTCGCTTATCTCCTCTATTGTAGAGTAAAATACGGGAAGCTTTCTTAGTTCATTAAATAATTGTAAATTTTTCTGGTCTTTTAAAGCTGAAGGGACCTGTCTGATTTCAGCACCCATATCCTCTATTGTAATGGATTTTAATAAATGGGGATACAGTTTAAGAAAGGCCATTGCCGTTCTGCCCCCCATGGAGTGCCCCACGAGATGAATTTTTGACAAATTATAGAACGTGATAAAATGATATATATCTTGGGCCATCGATTCTGCTGTATATGAATCTCCGAGAGGAGGAGTCTTGCCGTGACCGCGTTGGTCGATAGAGATACAATTGAAATTAGTGAATAAGTCAGATTGTATGGTGCTTAAAAAAGTGTCTTTTGAACTTTGTAGGCCATGGATAAATATGATCGTTTCAAGGTCTTGAGTTAACTTAGGGTGATTTTGTATGTAAGAAATATTTTGTGGGTCTAGAGTTTTCATAGAGTGGAAAGGATTGAGGTTAGTAAGAAAGAGCATTCACCAGTGTATGGCCTTGTTGATATTTTTTTCATATTTGGCCCATAATGTTTATAATTTGCCATTTCTAAGTCATTAAAGAGAGCGAATCCTGTGACTATACCTTCTCTTAACTCGTAGACTCCATTATCAGTAATATAGTACCTGGCCTGAGTAATTTTGCTGTCACTAAGTGTTACCCACTCGTCATTTAAAGCTTTAGATTGGATATACTCTCCTATAGCGTTACGGTCCTTTATTTCAGTCTTTTTTATCTTTGAATCAAGCCTTGTTGCACCATTAACCAGCTTTTGTATTTTTTTATAAGTTTTCATCGTAGGGACTTCTGTTAGGTTGAGGTTTAAATGTTTATTCACTAACGCTACAAAGCGAGTGTTTATTTTTCTGTTGAGGAAGTCTATATCGGAGCTCAATAAGTCCTTACTATATATTTCTAGCTCTTTAATCAAAAAGTCAAATATTTGTCTTTTATAGAAAAAAACGTAGCTGCCGATTGCATTTGCTCTTCCTCCTTTGAATTTATATTTTAAAGCATTACCTTTTTCCATATAAGCTCTAAGTGGTCCTTTCGATTTTTCAAGTGTTATAATGTCCGGCCATACACCGCCAAAATCCTTATGGATCCACTTGCCTGTGGGGGAGAAGTCAGGCATAAGTTCAAACCCTAAGTTTTGACTATGGGGTTCAAAATTAATTCCTGTTTTTAAAGAAAGCTTTTCGAACATTGTCATATAGCCCTCTATCATATACGTATTGATAAAATCTCGAGTAGATAATCCACTGGCCTTTATCACTTTAAGGATCATGGGAGGGCCTCTTTCTGGACTAATTAGAGTTGCCCAGGCAACCCATTTTTTATGACCAGTCCAAACTTCATCTGGGATCTCCCTGATGAGTTGGCCACCTAATTTACTTGGCTCCCCTCTATGGGATTTTGCAATCGTGAGTCCCGCAGATTCAGGAAAAATTTTTGCATTCATTTCCTCTAAAGATTTTTCCCCCATTTCATTAAAAGCATTTTGATTGGCGATAGAACGCTCCACTTCATTAGATGAAACTAATCTATCAATGTTTCTAATGATGTTTCTGTCTAGACTAACCTTGGCAATAAAAGGTTTTTTTGCAGAGTTATATTTATTCCATAAGACTAGTGACCTATAACTGGAAGTTGGCGAAGCGATATGTTCACTATTTTCCTGTGAGATGTATTGATATACCTCTTTTAAAAATGAATAATGTTCTTCACTTTCTGGGTGGACAAATAATTTATAGTATTTCTTTCCTGAATCGTCTTGAATAGAGATTTGTTTAAGAACTCTAGGGTCTAAGGATTTGGCGGAGAGAAAATTAGCATCCTCTGACGGGATTAAATAATAGGCAATGGGAAACTTTGGGTTTACTTCGGGAACATATTCTGGAGAGATATCTGATGAAAATGAACCGGCAGGCCATAATCCTTTAACATGAAGATTTTGTTCCTCATCAAGCATTGTCTTTATTGATTGAGGAATGTTTTCGCTTCCATCTACATGACTAGTCTTATTAATACTGGCGGTAGAGCGATCTATTGGCCTTTCATGTGAACATGAAAAGGAAATAACAAATGTAAAAACAATATATAGATATTTAATTGAATTCATAATTGGCCCTAGGTTCATATAGCTGTTTCGGACTAAAAGGATTTTCGTCAAAGATTTTTTTAATATTTGTCAAACAGGAAATCATTACCCCCTAAAACTGCGAGAAAAAGTAGTGATTCTTCAATCGTATAGTCTTCTCATAGATAAATATGTTGCATGCTCATAAAAATGGAATCGTAAGGCAATATTTTCTTCACCAAAAAATGGTCATGGATAGAGTGTGACTTTTTGAAAGAAGGCATAGTCGCTCAATTAAAAACCTTTTATTTCTCGCTTTTAAATAACAGAGGAGAAATAAAATAAATTATGTGTGCCAACAGAAAATGGCAGAATTTGGACTTAATCGCTCAAATTAAGGATCAACTAAAAAATTTATTATAAATTAAAACAGAATTGCCTTTTATGTTAAAATTAACAGATGAAAATGACAAATCAAAACGGATTCTCGATTATTCAGGTCTTGGTCGCCGCTGGCCTGATAGGAGCTCTATCACTATTATTAATGAATATTACCAATCAGCAGGCGATCACCCAAAAAAGAGCGGAAACAGGGTTAGAAACAAGCTCTATTTTGAATCATATATCTCAGGCCTTGCTCGACTCTCAATCCTGCGTCAACAGCCTTGGGGTGGGAACAGTGATTATGGAGGGGGAGGAGCTCGCCGCCATTAAAAATAAGGTGGGAAATAATATTTTTGTTAAAGGCCAAACTTATGGTTCAAGGCTAATCCTCTTACAAGACTTAAGGGTTGTTGACGTAAATATCGTGGGAAGTTATGGAGAAGCTCAAGTAGAAGTCACCTTAGAGAAAATGAGTAAACTTATCAAAGGTAATAAAATAAAATCTTATAAAATACCAATAAAAGTTGAAGTGAATGGATCAAATGAGTTAATTAAATGTTATTCCTCAGCTGAAAATGCTATTGAAACATCTGTTGAACAGGCATGTAACTCAATTGGTGGAGTTCTAGACCCTGCTACATCAAAGTGTGACCTTATAGGCTTTAACCCGGTAACCGCCCTTAAAAATTCTGATGGGGTATCGACAGAGCATCTTAATGACTTCTTTACTGATAAAGTAACAACTATCCTTGACCCTCGGTTTGTAAATTACACAGACCCCATGAAATGTCCGAATGGAGAATATATAGAAAAAATAAATGCCGACGGAACTCTTGTATGTAAACCTTTACCTGGAGGATCTTTTCCTCCTGTCAATTGTGCCTGGACTTCAGAAGCTACCGCTTGGAGACCTGCCTGGGCCACGGCCACTTGTCCGGCCGGTAAAGAATTAAGGGGGCATTATTTTAAAACTTCAAATAATAGAAAAGAAAATATGGAAATAGAGATTATTTTCAATCAAATCAGGGGGAGGCGACCTAACGATGGCAATTTTATTACTGTTAAGGCCTATTGTTGTGACCCCTAAAAAAAATAGTGATCTATACCTGTATCTTCACCAAATTTACGTTAACTTTTTTAAATATTAATTTTTTTGGGCGTGGGAAAATTAAATTTAATAATTCAACGTACGTATCGTCATGCTAATTTGTCCCACCCATAATAATAGGTCATTAACGACCACATTCAATTATTAAGGTTCTTTGTGGTTGAACCATAGTCACTCGGGCATTTGGCCAAGAGGAACGAGAAGTCACACCATTTAGATAATCAGGCCCACTGGAAATAAGGTAGAAGGCCATTTTGTTTTCCCTATTTACTGTCACTGAGAAGAAGGCATTATCTAATTCGCCTTGTAGTTTCTTGATTGTGGTGTCCTCATAGGTAATTTGCAAGTCAACTTTAGCTTCAGCAGGGCTTGTACCGGTGATTTGTTTGACACTGCCTACGCATTTGGCCTTGATTGAGAAAGAAAATGCGCAACTCATAAATAAGACCATTAAAAAGTTTTTCATCGTAAAAATCTCCACTAATGCCTCTTGGCGTCGTTAAAATTAGTTATATTAGATTTGTCATACAGCCTCCTGCGCGACGCATCAACAACTAATTAATTGTTTGTAAAAAAGAGTCATTATAGAGGTAATAAGAGGGCACAGAAAAATTATTGTACATAAGACATGCTAGAGTAAAAAAAATATTTTGGGCAATCCTAATATGCGACAACCTGATATGATTTTTATACTTAAAATGAACAATTAAGAATAACGGCCAAAAAACAATATCAGGAAAGTATAAGAGAAATCAGGCATCAATTTACATTTTTTGAGCAATACTCCCCTACTCCAAAAGCTGATTTTTAAATGAAAATAATAATTTTTTTGAAAAATTTAGGTTTTTAGTGGTTTTTAAAATGAACCTTCCTTACAATTAAGGAATATAATGCCGGGAGGACTATAAGTGAGCATGGCCAGCTTAAAAATTCTAATAGTTGATGATCAGGCATCTACTCGCACTCTAATGGCGGAAATATTACAAGAACTAGGTCATAGCAATATTTCCGAAGCTAAAAATGGCCACGCTGGCCTAATTGTGCTTAATCAGGCCAGCGATAGCAGTCGACCCTTCTCTTTAATTTTTATTGATATTCATATGCCTATAATGGGTGGTATTGAATTACTCAAAGAATTACGAAATCAACCAATATATGAAAAAACTCCTGTTATTATGGTAACAACAGAGTCTGAGCGGGAACTTATTCTTGATGCCATCCGGTTAAAGGCCAATGATTATATCGTCAAACCATTTAACAGAGAAATTCTTGAACAAAAAATAAAAAATGTTTTTAGCAACTTGCAGGAGTAAACTTTGAGGCTATTTTGCACCGGAAAAGACTTAGCAAATGATCAAGTTATTCATAAAATATATGAGAAATCAGGCATCAATTTACATTTTTGAGCAATACTCCCCTGCTCCAAAAGCTAATTTTTAAATTAAAATAATCTGAGATCGTCAGGTGAGGTTAAAACTTTCATATTTAAATATTCAATACGGACCAAGGGCCCAACTTACGCCTTTTGTAACGCAAAATAGTTTGTACTGTGATCCAATGCTTTTGAGCTAACTTTATATTAATTAGGCCACAACTAATTTGGAAATAATGTTAAATTTTAGTAGATCCTTCTGATTGGGAAGCTCTCTGGAACTCGTCCTCTACAAGATCCTCCAGAAAATTAATATTAATTGGTTTGACGAGAAGATCAAGAGCTCCTCTTTTAATAGCTTCCGCTTTTGAAATTTCAGCAAAACCAGTGACCATCACAATGATTGGTAGGTCTGGATGAAGTTTTCTGACTTCATCGAGTAACTCCTCACCATCTCCATCGGGCATACGCACATCCGAAATGATAAAGTTAATCTTCTTTTTTCTTACAATATCGAGGGCCTCTCTACCGCCTGAAGCAGATTCTACCGCGTAATCGCTAAGTTCGAAGTATTGTGTAAGGACTTCACGGATTTGTGGTTCATCATCAACGATTAATAAAACAAAATCACTTTTTAACATATTCCATACCTTTTTTAACTTGCTTCCTCAGAACGATCCTTAAAGGGGATTGTCATAATGAATCGTGTATTTTTAGACTCATTATCTATCTCCAAAGATCCTCCATGTTTTTCAAGTATTTTTTTAGAAATTGATAGCCCAAGCCCAGTACCTTTTCCAATTGGTTTACTTGTATAAAAGGGTTGGAATATTTTCTCTTTAATTTCTTTAGGTATTCCTTTTCCACTATCTTCTATTGAAAGAATTAGATAGTTTCCCCTTTGCTCAAGTCTGATTTTAACCCATTTTTCTTCCAACATTTCAATCGCGTCATAGGAATTGCTAATTAAATTTACCAAGACTTGAGAAAATTGAACTTGATCACAATACAATTCTATTTGATATAAGGGGTCTTCAAGGTTTATATCTATGTGAATTCCATAATTTTTAAATTTCTCGGAACAGAGACCCAATACATCCGTCATCATATCTAACATGGTAATAAACCTGAAATCATCTTCATCTGTTCTTCTCGATACAGTTCTTAGACCACTTATAATTTTTGATACTCGTTCAAGGGTAGCATTAATGTTATCTAATATATTATTGAATTTTTCCGGGGTCATTTTCCCTTTTTCCTGCATTTTGCGCATTAAACCGATAGAGCTTGCAATGATTGCCAAGGGATTATTGATTTCGTGCGCAATCCCTCCTGCCATTTCACCTAGCGATGACATTTTTGAAGCATGAAAAGCAATTGCTTTTTGTTCTTCGAGCTCTAGCTCACGTTTTTGAATAGTATTCTCGAGAATTTTTGTTTGCTGTTCCATCATCTTTTCTCTTTCTTGAAAAAGAATGATTTTCTTATTCATTTCTCTTGGGCTGATCATCATATTGGCCATGATGTCCCCATAAACTTTAGACAGTTCATCTTTTTCGTTTTTACTAAGTAAATTAGCAGATGATATGGCCTGGTGGGCGGCAGCGGTACCAATAACGCCAGCGAGGACTTTTTCTATTTCTTCTAATAGGTCGGATAATCGTGGAAGAGAAATTTTTTCCTTAGAATCCACTTTGAACTTTTCAAGGCTACTTGAAATTATCTCTCTCACTTGATTATCGTTATAATATGAATTGAGAACCCCTTCAAGTATCACCTTCTTTTCTGATAAATCGATCGTATCCTCAACTCCTTCAAGATCAACAGTATTTATTTCATCGTGGGGTAAGGCCTCAACAAATTCCTTTGCAATTCTTTTTTCTGAATTGGATTGAGGAAATAATATCGAGCCAAGTACATAACCTCCAATATTAAAAATCATAGTCCATAAGACGGCATTAGTTAAATGATGATATCCCTCAAACCCAAAGAGTGCTTCTGGTCGAAGAAAACGTGAACCAAATAGGCCTTCATTTAAAAGAGAACTTTTCATCCATCCACTTTTTACGAACGCAGGAATCACTAGAGTGTAAAACCATATCGTCGCGCCAAGAATTAATGCGCTATAAGCTCCAAATCGACTTCCTTTCTTCCAATAAAGGCTCCCGATTATAACGGGAGCAAATTGCAATGCAGCAGCAAAAGAAACCATTCCCATTGCGACTAAAGCGTACTTTCCACCGACTATTTTCATATAGGAGTATGAGCCTATGATAAACAAAGAAGCTACTAGCCAACGTAGTTTAATAAGGTGTTTTGTGAGAAACTTTAATGAATCAACTCTTGTAAAAAGAGGAATCAAAATATGGTTAGTAATGATTGTTGCAACTGATACCGTCGCAATCATAATCATTCCCATTGCTGCAGAGAAGCCTCCAATGAATGTAAGCATGGACAGCGCTGTTTGTCCCTGTGTGATGGGGAGTAATAGTACAAAAGTATCCGCTAAACTTGCATCTAATCCCGCTAGTTTTCCACTGATAGTGATCGGCAAAACAAATAAATTGATTAAAATTAAATAGAGAGGAAATAACCATTTGGCAGTCTTGATATGTTTTTCCTGAGAGTTTTCCACAACTGCAACATGGAACTGTCTAGGTAAAAATAGTATTGCCGAAGAGGCGAGGATTAAATAAGTCATCCAAGTAAGGACATCTTTTAAATCCCTTATACCAACAAAAGAATAGGCGTCATCCATGACTTCAGGCATTTTAGAGATCAAGTTATCGAAGCCGTTATTAAGCGAATAGGTAACAAAGAATCCAACGCAAAGAAAGGCAACTAGCTTTACGATGCATTCCACTGCCAGGACTAGAATCATCCCAGGGTGTCGTTCAGATGAGTCCAGCTTTCTGACGCCAAAAAATAATGTACACAGAGTCATTAGTCCAACGACAAAAAGGCCTGTACTGCTACCTAAGATCTCAGTATCGGCCTGTCCAACGTCTGATACCATTACACTCATCGTTTTAACAATCGCCTTTAGCTGTAAAGCAACATAAGGCATAGTTCCGGCAGTGACAAGGCAAGCGGCAATAACCCCGACTCCTTCAGACTTATCGTAACGAGCGGAGATAAAATCTACGATACTTGTGATACGCAATCGTTGTTTAATCCGTACCAGCTTCCTGAGAACGCTCCACCACAGAGTCATGGAGATCATTGGCCCTAGGTAAATTGTGATAAATATAAGACCGCTTTTGGAAGCGGAACCAACTGAACCATAAAAGGTCCAACTCGTACAATAAACCGCAAGAGAGAGGGAGTAGATCAAGGGGGAATTAATTAATTTAAAACCTTTATCGTCTCTTCGTTCAGTAAAATAAGCAATCGCAAATAGACCTACAACATATGCAAAGATCGTTGTTATAACCGTAGCAACATTAAACATTCTTTATTCCTCTTTAGTAAGCTTGTGCACAAGCATATGAATAAAGATAATGATACCCCATGAACCGTATAGCGAATAAATAACAAATTTATTATTAGTTCCATTGTCTGTTATAACAATTGGCCAAATAAAAAGAATTATCGATGCAAAGAATAACAGCACTTGAAATTCAGGTGCCCGTAATAATCTTTTTATTATATTCATATGGACCTTTTCTCCCCAAATTATATTGTGTGGACAATTTAGGACTTGAATCAACTTAAGAAAATCTGAATTAAATAAATTATGTAGTCGGGCAAATTATTTCTTGTCTAAATGTAATATGATTTTAAGAATAAACTTTTTAAAACACTATTCTAGAGGTAAACATGACAAAAATCCTAACCGCTTTGATCTTTATAAATATTTCAAGCTACACATTTGCTAATATTGATTATAATTTTTACGGCTTTATTAAGGCCGGGTTGTCAAATTCTGATAACGGCCTTAAGTCCTTTGGAAGTGATGGCTTTAGAGCTCCAACAGAGGCCTCTAATCAAAACTCTAGTGTCGCCGTTGTTGCAGGGGAAGATACTCAGTCTCAAAATTCAATTCAGTCTGCTCAAACTCGCTGGGGAGTAAAGATTAAAAAAGGAGAAAGACTTAAAGGTATTTTAGAGTTTGATGGAGCTGCAAACAACGGCTCTCCCTCTGCTGGGGCCAATATAAGGTTAAGACAAGCTCATATTCATTTTAAATTATCCCAGGGTGGATCTTTTTTTGCGGGACAAAAATGGGTTACTTTTGCGGGCTTAAATCCACATACAGTCAATATGGTTGGGGCGGGATTTAGGTCAGGTAACTCAGGTTTTATCGGCAATGAATTTGGTTATACTCACACTTTAGGTGATTTCAAAGTCTACCTGACCCTGGGGAATAAGGGTCAAAACTCATCAGTCAATACTACGGATACTGAACTTGGTGTTCCAGCGCAAACTCTAAGGTTTGATTACAACTCAGGGTCTCATCACCTGGGCCTGGCGTATATAACAGGAGAGCTTAAACAAAAGGAGCTTAATACAGCGACTAACAAAAACTCTAAAGTCGCAGGCTCTAAAGTGTTTTACTCATTAAGCTTTGATTCCGTTAATTTTAAAGCGGAATACTTCAGAGGCCACAACTTGGGAGATATGGGATTTTTAACCTTGGCAAACTCACGTGTTACTGATGATAAAAAGTATAAAGAGAGTGGCCTTTTTGCCTCTTTAAAATATAGTTTTAAAAATGGATCGGCCTGGATTGGGTATGGGCAAGATAAAGTAAATAATATATTAGATTATACTTTTGGAAGCCTAGTTAAAAACAGGAAAACAAATATTGCAGCTGAATACAATATACATGATTCTTTAAACACATACTTTTCCCACGAAAGGTTTCAATCTTACTACCTCAGCACTAACAATACGGCCGAGCGATCAAAGGCCAATCTCACAGAAGTCGGTTTCATTTATAAATTTTAATCATTTAAAAACTAAGTAACTTGGGGCATGTTTCCCCTTCCCCCAAGTTCTTTTTCAATTAAAGAGGCGGGGACTTTGTGTGCAGAGAACGCTGGTGGTAAGAGGAAAAATTATACTGATTGATGATCAATTATAAAATCAGTACTATCCGGCCTTATAGGTGCTTTTATTTCCACCGTTTTCTTAGGCCTATTCCACTTTATCAATTTGAATTTTTGCTACTACAAGCCGTTTTCCTAAAACCACCGAATTATTTTTTAGTAAATTGTTATTTAAATTTGAAAATCGGTTCTATGGGAGGAAGGTGAGTATTACTCAAAAAAGTTGTTTTGTGCCCAGAATAATTTTTTGGGACGGCCGGCCTGCGTTGTAATAAAATTATAAAAACAAAGCATTACTTTATTATTTTAAAGTCCTTAAGCTACCTCTTACAGGCAGCGGTTAATGTCATCAGCCTCCTCTCGTGGTGAAATTTGAGGTAAAAGGGTGTCCCGCGCCGGGTCATCGGTTGCCAAATAAAACCTTGGGTTATAGATTTCGCATGATTTATTTAAGGAGGGAGGCAAAAATGAAGAATAATCTCATTAATCTAATTGCTTTAATATTTCTCACGTTTGGAACTCAGGGCATTGCATCAGAATATAAGTGTACTGAATGGAAAAAACAGGGTGGTGTTTCCTGCGTCTTTGCCGGCCGTTTGGCCGATATTTATAGACGTCAATGCGAAAATGCCTGTTGGTATAATTCCGTCACTCGTCATGGAAATATGGGGCCGGACTGTGATCAAGAAAGAGTCTGCCATACAGAAAATCCTAATAGTTTTCTCTCTGAATGTTCAGAATGGGTAAGGGTTAATGGAGTGACTTGCTTTGACCCAAATACAGGATCCTGGGAGCAAAAATGGCGAAGAGCTTGCACCGTCGGGGTAAGGGAATCTTGGTGCTCAAGAGGGAATCCAAATAATCTATGAACAAAATAAACTCGGGTTTGCTTGAGGATAGCGGTCCCGAGTTGTAAAAATATCTTCAACACCTTTCATGCACGTATATCACCTGCGAATTTTATTAGTTTGTATAGGAGCATCTAACATGATGTTCCTGCTCACTCTTTACCGCCATGAGTTTGGAAAATGCGCGGCCTTATTTCCCAATAAAAAGTTCTGTACTATAAAGATCTAGTTCCCTATGGATTTCGAGACGATTTGTCTGTGTACCGGGAGATTTTCATTTGTTTGGCAACAAGTGATTGTCCATTTTTTAATGCTTGCTCAATTGATATTTTTACTTGAAAGGCCTTTGATATCTCCAGACCCACTTTAAGACCTAAGAAAGGAAATTCAGGATTCCCACAAATTGGACACCTCTTTAGGGGGAGGGTGTGATAGAACTCGCCTTTTGAATTGTTGAGAGCACATAATTGGCAAATGGTGCTACCGATTGGTAATAAGAATAGTATAAATGAGGCATCAATTTACATTTTTTGAGCAATACTCCCCTCTCCAAAAACTGATATTTAAATTAAAATAATAATTTTTTTGGAAAATTTTGGTGAGTGAATGGAAAATGGAGGCCGAAGTAGAGGAATTTCTCAGTTAGCTTTTACCCTTAGCATAAAGTTGAATCAACTTAAGAGGTTAAAAGACAAATGCCCGAACTACCCGAGGTGAGCATCCACAATCTTAAACAATAAGAATTTTAACCGGTTAATAATGTTAGAGGGCCTCTACACCATTTTCTGTTTTACTTTGAGTTATCTGAAAAATGATTGATTTACTTTTTTGAGTGCTTACCGCGCTTATATACTAAGTTGTTTTTTGATTATAAGACCTTAAACCATAAATTAGCAAAAGAGCTATTACACCAGCGGCCATTAATGAACCAGGAGATGCTCCGAGCCGTTCAAACCACTGAGTATAAAAATGAATCGATCCAAAAACCGCACAAGTGTTTACAACAAACTTCCTACCCTCTTTTGCTCCCCAAGCACCACATAAAAGAAGAGCGATGGCCCAAAGTACAGTTAGAATTGTATCAGAAATTTTATTACCAGTTGAGCCTATTTTACTTCCCCAAAGTGAACCAATCCAAAATCCCAAGTTTACGATAATTAAACAAACCCTAGAAAATATCAAAGCCAATCTCTCTTTATCAAACTCAACCTTTTTAGAAACAAATAATCCAATAAGGGCAAGAATTGAAAAAACAACAATCGAAATAGCTGGTTCTTTAATCGCAATAAAATAAGAAGCGTGACGATAAAATGTTGAGCCTCCCAGTAAACTTAAAATCATAAACGGGCTCAAGCCAATTAAAAACCCACTATTAGTTTTGCTACCTATAAAAAGAAGAAGTGCAGTTCCTAAAAGTTTTAATCCCTGACCACCTATAGCATCGTGAATTAATTTAATAATTCTAAAGAAAAGGTCTGCATTAACACCAACAAATCCAACTGCTATTGCGATACAGGCAAATACAATTAACATTGAGAAGGCATGTGAATTTGTGTCTTTTTTTGCGAGTGCAACAAATCGATTATAATCCTCTTTTGTTATCTCTTTTTCCTTTAACAATTTAGTTAGATTAAGTGTAACCTTCATATATATACCTCTAAATGATTGTTTTTTTTATTTTAACATATTAAATTTGTAGAAAAAGACAATTTAGCTAAAATCATTTTTTATTGTTATGATTCTGTTGAGAATTCATAAGGCCAAGACAAGCCATTGACTCGTATTGAATATAAATCATCAGAAACATACGCCCCCTTATGCAACATCGTAAATGTCAGGCCTTGTAGGCCTTTTTTCTAGGCCAATCATTAAGCTCTCTGGACACTTCTCTTGAAAATTTAATTACTGTTGCCAGAGTTCTTATTGAGCGAGAAGAAATTCGTCGAGGAAAAAAGAAAAAGGTTCCGAAAGTAAATTATCCAATTAAGGGAAGGAAAAAAGGACAAGAAAGAGAAGAGTCAAATAAAACGAATTTCTGAGCTATACCCAAATATCGAAGTAAGGGAGGATACAATCTTTCCCGTGAAACTTAATAAGTGCCCATGCTGCGGGAACAATATGAAGGAGTCTGGCCTGTATGATACGACAGAGAAATTAGAAGTTATCCCCAAACGCTACTATATCCAACGCAACAAGCGGCTTAAATATAATTGTGGTAATTGTCATGGTGTTATTATTAATACTGCTGCTCTACCAAGCATAGTGCCCTCATCCAATTATAGGGATGGTATGATTATAGATGTAACTCTCTCTAAGTTTTGTGATCTAATACCAATGGAAAGATATACCCAAATGGCATTTCGAAAGAATAGGAAAAACCAGGCACCAATTTACATTTTCTGAGCAATACTCCCCTGCTCCAAAAGCTGATTTTAAAATGAAAATGATCATTTTTTTGGAAAATTTCGGTGAGAGAATGGAAAATGAGGGCCGAAGTGGAGGAATTTCTCCGTTAGGCCCATCGACTTTATGGATGAGTATTAAATGCCAACAAAAATCTGCACAGCTTTCATTATTTACTATGGCCCTCTTGCAATTCTTCAAAAGCACGATAGTAAAAACCAAAATTCCAATCCTGCTCCGGAGGAGGAAATAGTTCAAAACTATTATAACTCCCTGAATGACCAATTTGATAACGGCTTGCTTGCGTCATGACCGACAAGGGCCGCTTACCATAATGATTCTCTGTTTTTTGAAAATGTGCATGAAATTCGCTAAGTGTCTTGAGGCCAAAGCTGGTATCAAGTACATAGGAATCTTCTTTTCCCTTTATGACCAAGGCGACGTGATAATTCCAAATATCATTAATATCTGATTTTAATTGCCCTAGTACCCAAATCTTTTTCAGGTTTTTACTCTTGATTCCCCTTTTCAGGGCCATCATATGCGCCATGGTGGCACGCGCATAACAAAACCCATTTCTATCACAAATACTTTTATGAATATTTTTAGTGGCATAGTTATAATTATCGATAAGGCGATCAAAAATAGATTGCACTTCAGTTAACTCGACACCATCGTCATCAAGTTGGTTTTTATGAATAATATTAAGCGTATGATCATTGATATTTTTAATGTCATTTTCAAGAAGGCGGGAATAGACATCAAATAAATTGGAATCTCCATAAAGTCGCTCGAGCTCTATTAATGATTCTGCCTCACGGTATCTATAAATATCATAATCATAAGTCTTAATCTCTTGATGGGTAATCAATAGATTAAGCTCTTGAAAACAACTGGAGGGCTCGGCCGCTGATAGGCCAAAGGCCAATAAGATAATAAATATTGTATTAATTAACCTGTTCATAGGTTGATTTTATTTAATAGATTGGAAGTTGTCTCTCTTTTGGTGATATTTACATGGTTCGTTATATTCCTGATAGTACTTAAGATCACTTCATTGCATAAACGAAGAATAGGATAAATGAGGCATCAATTTACATTTTTTGAGCAATACTCCGCTGCTCTAAAAGCTGATTTTTAAATTAAAATGATCATTTTTTTTTGGAAACTTCGGTGAGTAATTGGAAAATGGGGGCCGAAGCGGAGGAATTTCTCAGTTAAGTATTTTCCGCTTACTTTTTGAAAGCCTATTGAGACCATTCCTAAGAAGAACCTGTCGAACACCACCTCTTGCTATTTTTTATGCTGTGATAAGGAGAAGATACCAACAAATTCTCTCTTGGCCAAAGTTGTATTTTTTTCTTAGGTAGATAATTTTCTCTTCAATTCCCATAGGTGTTCGGCTCGGCTGGATTTCGGGCCCAGACCTCTTCGATACAAGACCTTTTATAGAAAACTTGCCTTAAGACTCCATAATATTGACAAGAAAATGAGATATTACCTGATTTTTGAGCATGGGCAAGAACCTCAATCTTTTTTTATACTTCTATTTCTGGATTAAGCATAAAAAAACCTCCATTTATATCTCACCATTTTTATAAGAATCCAAACGGAGGGATTAATTTCTAGAAAAAATATGAAGAAGATGGAGGGCCAAAACTTTTTGCCAAAAAAAATTAATCAAGGCCAATAGCGCCATTCCCCTAAAAGACTTATCACAGTTTTTAAAATGGTTTTGGTTTAACCTTTTAATTGGAAATAATGATTGTCATTCGAAGAACTTGAGTTTTCTTTATACAGATAGGGGGATAAGGCCATCTCCATTTCATGATCTCCTTTGCACCTCAATTCATAAGGGATTGACTAAAATGTTTAGTTATCAAATTGGTGGTAATTACGAGTGACATAAATTAGAGACAAAAAACTTTGAAATATTGGCAGTCGTGAATAATGGAAAACTTGTTGGTATTATTACCAGGAAAGATTTGATTAAAGCTTTTAATCAAATCAAGTTTGCTAAAACTGGACTTGATTATTCAATTTTCCTGAAGAAAAATACTCTATGATATTGTTGATGGTGGTGTCTGCAATTTGAGATAAGGCCTCTTTGGTTAAAAATGCCTGGTGTGAGGTAATTAAAACATTAGGGAAGGAAATTAGACGTGCCAGTACATCATCCTGTAGCACTTGATCTGATAGATCATGAAAGAAAATAGACTCTTCTTCTTCGTAAACATCGAGCCCAGCTCCCCCTATTTGAGCCGTTTTAAGCCCTGTTATGAGGGCCTTGGTATCGATTAAAGCACCTCTGCTAGTATTGATGATGATGACACCTTTTTTCATTTGGTGAAGACGTTTTTGATTCAAAATATGATGAGTGTCGTTAGTCAAAGGAGCATGTAGGGAAATGACATCTGATTTCATTACTAATTCGTCAAGAGAAACATAATCGCAATATTCCTTAAGATGATTTGATTCTATTAAATCGTAGGCAAGTACATTACAGTTGAATCCTTTCATTATTCGAACAAATTTTGAACCAATGGCCCCCGTTCCTATGACACCGATCGTTTTTCCGGCCAGATCAAAACCGACGAGTCCATCCAGAGAAAAGTTTAAAGACTGAATTCTTAAGTGGGCCTTATGCACTTTTCTATTGAGGGCCAAAAGTAAGCACACCGTATGTTCAGCTATTGCACTAGGAGAATAAGAGGGAACCCTTACGACAGGAATTTTCAGCTTTGTGGCATGTTCAATATCGACATGGTTAAAGCCTGCTGATCTGAGTGCCAGCAATTTAATATTTGTCTGTTTTTTTAAAATGTCGAGAGTTTCAATATCGACTTGATCATTTACAAAAGAGCAGACGACATTACAGTCCTTGGCAAGAATTGCTGTTTGAGCAGTTAATCTAGGCTCAAGAAAAATAATCTCGATATTATTCTTCTGTGCAAGTTCAAAAAACTTGTCTTTTTCGTATTTATGGGTTTGGTAAAAAGCTATCTTAATCATGTCTCACCAAAATAGGACACTTTGCACCTGTGATGACTTGTCCATGTATCCTTTCAAGAATAAAGGGCTCAGTTTTATTTATATGTCTTTAGACAGCGATAATGCCAGAATTTTTCAAGCTTGCCACTCCTCTTGAAGATTGCTGCTGATAATTAAAAACTGACGAGAAATCAGGCACCAATTTACATTTTTTGACCAATACTCCCCTGCTCCAAAAGCTGATTTTTAAATGAAAATGATCATTTTTTTGGAAAATTTCGGTGAGTGAATGGAAAATGGGGTCCAAAGTGGAGGAAATTCTCAGTTAAAAAATATTATCTGGAATAAATTCAATCAGTCCTGCAGTGGGTTAAGTATATAGAGAAGGCCCAGGAGCCCAGCTAAGAAGGCAATAATGGTCTTAGATTTATTTCTCTCCATGAATTCCCTTGTTCTGGACGATTGCAACGCAAAGGACATTTTCTTTGTAATTAAAGACAATGGGATATCGCTAAGCGATACAAGGACCTACTCCACGTAATATCTCTGTTAGAAATATGTTAGCTTTCATATTGTGATTGTGATTTTCCCCTTTATTTTATATTCAATGTTTACAAATCAAAAACATTACCAGGAGGTAAGAAATGAAAAAGCTGATGGTCACCCTATCCCTACTCTTCACTATCCAAAGCGCCTTTGCCGGGTTGAGCTATAACCCCATTATCACTCCAAACGATACACTTAAGACCTTTATTGAAGAATCCCTGCAGCAAAAATGCCATGATCTTCTCTTTGGCCCAGAATATCACCTTCGGGTTAATCAAATTAAAGATGTGACAATTGATCAAGGCCAACCGAAAGAAATGCTGGTCTTTATTAAAGTTTTTCATGATTATGGACATGTAGAGCAAGAGATCGTTCTTGAGATTGACCAAGATAATTACGCGCCACTAGGCCTTAGCTTATATCGTATTACGGCACCAGAGCATCTTTGCCACATCTAAAAATTAATCAACCTTTGGGCGCTTGTCCAAAGGTTTTTTTCTTTCTCAATTGAGATGTCATAAATTGCTATACCCTTTTTTCAGGAAAGAATAGGATAAATGAGGCGTCAATTTGCTTTTTTTGACCAATACTTCCCCGCTCCAAAAGCTGATTTTTAAATTAAAATGATCATTTTTTTGGAAAATTTCGGTGAGTGAATGGAAGATGGGGGCCGAAGTAGAGGAATTTCTCAGTTAGGCCTTCTCAAAAGATCTGCACCCTATATTTATAGTTCGTAGGGATTCACACTCAATGACGCTCTAATTTTCCAAAATAGAAGTCAAATAAATCAAATCATAATAAGTTGCTAAAAAAAGATCCGGCTCGCGCTCAGATAATTCGCGGTAGTATTCCATGGTGTGACTCTTGCCATACTTAAAATATTTAACCATTGCAGAAAAAGTCCTGTTCTTGATCGAGTGGTGCTCCACAATTTCTTTTGAAAGTAATAAAGTATCTTCTAAATTATAATTAACAACATCTTTCCCAAATTTTTCGATCTCCCTTTGAGCGGCTAGAATCGCAGGAGTTAGGAAATAAACGGCTCCCCCTTGCTTGACCAATTTTCCGACATAAGGTTTTACATTATCACTTGCCAAATATGGCCCCATATACTGACTATAAACCTTTCTAAGGAGAGCTCTTTTGACTCCAAGCTTTCTTAGCTTTTTCCTTTGCGCCAACAAGAAAAGGGCATTCACCTCGGCAAAGGATTCCGCTTGGTGAACACCATGACCAGAAGGAAATGATCTGTAATTACTTATTAAATAATACTTATCTAAGCAATGAGATAATTCATGGTAGAGGGAGTAAAAAACCAGCTCCTCCAGAGAAAATAAGTTTTCGATATAAGAAAAGTCAAAATTATCGTAAACATCAAGACCATGATCATGGCCCAGAACTCTTTTCACTTCAGTGGAAAGGTCATTT
>JBFGZE010000026.1:0-33177 GCA_041586955.1 Bacteriovoracaceae bacterium | reverse complement strand
GAGACAAGGATTGGACTCACTCCCCTTAATCCAGGCACCGTGATCCTCTAGCTCCTTTTGAATCACATGCGGGCCGATACGCTCTCGATCTGTATCGGGATAAGACGCCATAATTTGGGAAAGTCCCAATTGCATGCTCAAAACCCAAATAAAAATCGTTTTCATCAATTTGATCATTTTAATACCTCTTCTATAGGCATTAAAACTGCAAAGAAAAGGCCAATTAAAAATTCGCTAAGCTGCTAATTATTAGTCGCTAAAAGTTCCTTCTATTGATGAACTGTCAAATTTTTAGGCAGGCATATGAATAATTGTTATAGCATAACCAGAGGGCCAAGTTTTTTGCTCTTTCCACTCCCAAAAACACCTTTCAAACCGCTTTATTTAGCTATTATGGTGACAGGCCGATTCTCTTTCAAAAAATGTGTATAGTTTTTCGACGCTTTAATATTTAGCGAGTAAGGACTTCAACTGACCTAATGAAAAATTCAAATTTCACCTATAATCGTTAGAAAAGTATCAAGGAGTTTAGAGTGAAAAAAATATTAATTGGGCTAACCCTTTTGATGAGTATGTCATCTTTTGCTGCATCAAAGTCTGCTGACCATTATTTCTATATTTCTTCATTTTACCCTGAGTACGATAAGACAACTGGAGAGAAGCAAAGTTTTAAAGATTACATAGTAAAAAACTTAGAGGAGATCCAAAAAAATGCCGAAATTGTATACAAGGTAAACCATTTAAGCTCTAATCCGAGAACAATTGACTTGAGAACAATTGATCAAACAGCAGGTTTTTCAGAGTCTTCTAATAAAGCGTTAAATGAAGCAATAAAATTGGCCAATAGCTATAGCTCATACATTGAATTCTATTTACAAGACTCTGCTGATATTTTTAAAGAATTATTAGAAGGAAATAAAAGCTATATCCTAGTTGTGGACTATTGGAATCCTGGGTATCGTGAACTAAATTTATCCTGGAGCGCTATAGATTCCAGCATTCTATATGCCGTTGACTTAGAGACTAGAGAAGTTTTTGAGCTGGGAGAGATCATAACCCCCGAAAGGAATAAAAGAATATTTGAATCATTTCCAACAAATCAATTGGGAAAGCTCTTAGGAAAAAAGCTCCACGAAGCTTTCAACGAATAGAACAATCTTCACTACTCGACCACCGAGAGGCTAAAAGGTTTGTCATAAAAAATATCTGATCAAAACTTCTGACTATCATCAAGCTAAATTTTAAGCCCCTCTAAAAGAGGGGCAAATTAATTACGCCTTACTCACTTCTTCATTCCGAAGATCTTTTCGTAAAATCTTTCCCACATTAGACTTGGGAAGATCATTTCTAAATTCATAATGATGGGGAACTTTATAACCAGTTAAGCTTTCTTTACAGAAGGACCTCAATTCTTCAACACTCAAACTCTTATCTTTTTTCACGATAAAAGCTTTGACCGCCTCTCCTGATTTATCATCGGGAATGCCGATTACCGCCGCTTCAAATACTTTTGGATGATTGCAAATGACTTCTTCCACTTCATTTGGAAAGACGTTAAAGCCAGAAACAAGTATCATATCTTTTTTACGGTCGACAATTTGAAAATAGCCCTCTTCATCCATAAATCCGATATCACCAGTTTTTAAGAAGCCATCAGCGTTAATAACCTTGGCCGTTTCTTCGGGGCGGTTCCAATAGCCGCGCATAACTTGCGGCCCTTTAATACAGATTTCACCTCTTTCGCCTTGCTTGAGCACCTTGCCATCATCATCTTGAATCTCAACGATAGTCGAAGATAACGGCAGGCCAATCTTGCCATTGTAATTTTTAAGGTTAAGGGGATTAATACAAGCAGCAGGTGACGTCTCAGTCAGGCCATAGGCTTCAATTAAAGGTTTTCCTGTTACTTCTTTCCATTTTTCAGCGACAGAGCGCTGAACCGCCATACCGCCACCAAGAGTGAGATTCAACCCCGAGAAATCACAATCTTTAAAATCGGGATTATTGAGAAGGCCATTAAATAAGGTATTCACACCTGTCAAGGCCGTAAATTTCCATTTCTTCAATTCTTTAACAAAACCAGGAATATCGCGAGGGTTGGTAATCAGAATATTGCGAGCACCGACGGTTGAAAAAATAAAGCAATTCGCGGTCAAAGAAAAGATATGATAGAGAGGCAATGGGGTGATGACAATCTCCTTCCCCTCGGTGATATAATTGCTAATCCACGCTTTCGCTTGGCAAATATTGGCGACAATATTCCCATGAGTCAGTTCCGCCCCTTTAGAAACACCTGTTGTACCACCAGTGTATTGGAGAAAAGCGGTATCCTCTAAATTAATTTCAGGGCGTTTATAATTCGCCTCGTCCGCATCAAAAAGAACTTTCTTAAAAGAACGAGTATTGGGAATACTCCAAGCAGGTACCATCTTCTTCACATTCTTAATAACAAAATTGACAAGAAGAGATTTAGGAAAACTTAAAAAGTCTCCAATTTGAGTTGTCAGAATATTTTTTACTGGCGTATTCGCAACGATCTCTTCTAGGACCGCGGCCGAATTTTCAAAAATAATAATCGTCTCAGCACCTGAATCATTCAATTGATGCTCAAGCTCCCTAGCGGTATAGAGCGGGTTCACATTAACCGCCACCATTCCCGCGCGTAGAATACCAAAAAGGGCAATGGGATATTGGAGAATGTTGGGCATCATCAGAGCAACTCTTGCTCCCTTATTTAATCCCAAGTCATTTTGCAAAAAGCTGGCAAACTTTTTTGAAAGAATATCTAATTCTCTATAAGTAATTGATTTACCCATGCAATAGAAAGAATCTTTGGAAGCAAATTTTTCAAAGGACTCCTCGAGCACATGCATTAGCGAGTTGTATTGAGTATGATCGATCTCGGGAGGAACTCCCTGGTCGTAGCTTTTCAACCATATATGGCCCATAAATTATTCCTTTTTTATAAAAATTAACTCCTTAAATAATAGTCGACTACGACACCCTAAACAAGTCAAAGCTCGAACGAGCGCCGCATCATTAGCAGATCTTAAAGCTTTATGATAATTAAGGATAATCTCTTACATTAAACGAATATCAAAGTGGATTTATCCACTACATGGAAAACCTGACCTATGACAGAGAAGCTCAAAGAAGGCATCGATTTTTACTTCAATGATGACAATAATATCGTTCACACTGAGGATTTTCTCAAACGCCGAGGTCGCTGCTGCCAAAGTGGATGCCGGCATTGTCCCTATCATTTTAAGGCCAACCCCGATGTTCCTATTGAATTACAAAACCCTTGGAATGAAGAAGAGGAAGTTGAAATTTATGATGGGGAGATCGATTAAATCAAGAGTGAAAGATCGCCAGCGATTAATTCTTTTTTCTTTTTTAAGGTCAAGGACTTAATGCGATATTCTTTTTTTGATGCCTCGGCCCTATTTTCACATTCATTCCGAAAAATAATTTTTGAAGGTTTATCCCCACGAAAAAACTTAGCGCCTTTTTTGGGGTCATCCCGATGCTCTAAAAAGCGCCGTTCAGGATCTGTCGATATCCCAGTATAAAGCTTTCCCGATTGGCATTCGATTATATAAACCCACCAAGAATTGCTTTTCATGCCAATCCTCTATTAATTTTCAAATTTTTTATTGCGAATATCTTCTTTTTTAATATCTTCTTTCACCAAATCTTCGATCTTTTGTAATAACTCTTGTTCAAAACGGATCGAGTCGACCTCAATCTTTTTAAAATGCGCCCTCATTTCGATAACGATGCGATACTCTTCTTTAAATTCATTGGCCATCCTCTCATCACCTTTAAGGGCCTCAAGCAGGCCGCTATTCCCATAAAAAGTATAATAAAATGGATTTTTAACTTTGTATTTATTACGTAAATAATCTTTAAAGCAGGCCATAAAGGCCTTATCATCCGGCTTCTCGACACATTGCAATCGTCTTTGAGCGTCGGACATCAAGAAGTCTTTAATGGAAATAGTGACCCCTGTCACCCCTCCTGCTGAGGAGACCCCCAAAACTAAAGCAGTCCATTTATTCTTTTTAAATAATTTTACCAATTCCCCAGATCGCCCGTGCATATCTTTAATTCCCAATAACTTTAATTGCTCCGGTGTCATTGATTGGTAAAATTTCTTCCCCTCTCGAATCACTTTCTGATCTTCAATCGTTCTAAAAAGATCCTTAAACTCACTGCTTAATTCAGCATTCACAAGAAGAGAGCGATAACGCTTAGATGGTGCTAACGTTTTATCTAAAAGAACACTCTGAATTGATTCCACGATGGACAAAAGCTCTTCGCTATTATTTCGACCATTTTTGTCATTGGTCAATTGGATATCACGCAATTTGTCCAAAAGAAAAATCAAGCGTCTAAAGTTTTTGGCCTGAAGCATTTCTCGCTTGTCAATTTTTCCATTGATGAATAGACCTCGGCCCATAAGAGATTTCTTAGCGACACGTAATTCATCTTTATATTGTAATAAGGACTCACGATTAAAAAATTCTTTAATCTCGACAACCTTTTTTCCGTCCTTAATGATGATGATCTCTTCGATATGAGGGTATTGTGAAATTCTCTTTCTCACACTGCCCTGTAATTGATCAATTGCCATATCAATTGAATGAAACTCTTGTAAGAGAAAAGACATATCCTGTGGATATTGACTACTCTTTGATATCCAATTTTTAACTCCTAATATGGCATCTGCCTCAAGTTTATCATCCGGCTTAGAGTCATTAACGCTCCTCTTAAAATAATCGACGACCTTGCTGATCTTTAAAAATGTTTCTCCCTCATCATCAATATAATAAACCGGCACTTTATTGGCATTAAAGCGTTTATAATTCCGAACTAAAAAGGCCTTGAAGTCATCTCCCCATTCCCAGAGGCGCCAGAAGGACTTGCGTTGGGATTGTCGCCAATAAGAGCGACCCACTTCATAGAAGATAGTTTTCGCCTCTAAAGTCATCTCTGTCGGCATTTTTTTGACCATGATTTCGGCCAATAATTCAAAACAAGGGATCTCATCGTCAGTCGCAATTTCCCGCTTTACCGGTGCCATGGAACAAGACAGAAAAAAGAATAAGCTAAGTAGTAGGAACCATTTTTGATTTATCATAACTTCTTATCGGCTATTGGGCCCCCTGCTTAAAGAAAATCAAGGCCTTAATCACCTTTTTTCCCTTTTAAAATCAGCAACTTAAATCTGATTGCCAAAACTTATCATTTCATTTATAACATTCTTTCGATCGGACAGTAGCGCAGCTTGGTAGCGCACTTCGCTGGGGGTGAAGGGGTCGGAGGTTCGAATCCTCTCTGTCCGACCATTTTAAACTTCCCTAATTCCTTTCAGAATATTATTTTAATTAATCCAAATGACGCGCACGATGTATGCCGAAGTAAGGCCACGCCTCAATCCAAACCTAAATATGGGGCAAAATATGAGTAGCTACATTTTGCAGAGTTGATATCGGGAATAAAACCTTTGCTCTTAAAGGGAAAAATTTTATTATATTCCCCACTCTTAATTAACTTAAATATTTCTGCACTAAATTCTTTAGCAATTTTTTTACCTTCTGGCGTTTTTTTAAAGGCAAAGAAAACAGGGAAAGAAATTAAGGGATTTTCTGAATGCATAATTTCGCGATAATTTAAATAATCAAGAGATAATTGGCCGCTGATTTTTTCAGCGATAACACCTTTCACCCGCCCTTGCTTTAACATCTTAAAGCAGGACTGGTCAGTTTCCGCATAAACTCTGTGCTTAATTTGAGCAATCATTAATTGCTCGTAAACATAACCACTAATAAGACAGATAGTATCTTGCTCAATATTGGGAACAGGGTTATCAATGCTATAAAAAAGCATAGTATTAGAAATATAATAGGCCCTGCTTAGGGTTTTATTCTCCATATTATAAATTGTCAGGAAGGGAAAAATCCCATCAACATGCCCCTCGTTAAAATACTGAATGGCCCGTTTAGCTGGTAGGATATTAATTTTCAATTGAATGCCCAGGTTTTCAGCAATGGTCCTCGCCAAAACAATAAAATGGCCCTCATCTTCACTTTCAACATACCCTGGAATTCGATATGTATTGAGAACCAAATCTTGAGCGAAGCTAAGCTGTCCCACCAGAGTTAGAATGATATAAAAAATCACCTTTTTCATATTAAGAATATTGCCTGGCATAAAATAATTGTCAAAGAAAAGTTGTTTAAATAGGTCAATCTGGGAGATAAGAAATCTTAACTTGCAATAAATCGTATTGATAGGTCAAATGGTCCGAAACGGCGACCTGAGTCAAAAGACACTTATTAAAAACAACCTTTTTTAGTTTCCAGAGTAAACTTTTATCCCTAGGATATTCACAAAGGAATATTAATGCGCTACCTCCATACCATGATTCGAGTTTTGAACTTGGAACGGGCCCTTCGCTTTTTTATCGACCAATTGGGCCTCATTGAGGTCAGGCGCAAAGAGAGTGAAAAGGGACGTTTTTCTTTAATCTTTTTGGCCACCGAACCCGGCGCACCCGAAATTGAATTAACTTATAATTGGGATCAAGAAAAAGAGTATACTTTCGGCCGTAATTTTGGTCACCTCGCTTTTGAAGTAGATAATATTTATGATTACTGCGAATCCCTGCAAAAAAAGGGAATTCAAATTCTGAGACCTCCACGGGATGGGCATATGGCCTTTATCAAGTCTCCCGACAATATTTCCATCGAATTATTACAGAAAGGAAAGGCGCTAACGCCCTGTGAACCCTGGCACTCAATGCCTAATCAGGGGGATTGGTGATTAAATTTATTTCTCTTGTATTCATGATTCTCGCGTTAAGTAATTGCGCAACCACTAAATCTTTGATCAACTCTGCTATTGGTTGGCCGAAAAAAGAAATAAAAGAAGTTCCTCTCGATAAAAGAATTCCGATTAACCAAACTTGGACCAGCAACAATGAAACAATATTAACCATCGTTCATACAAAAGATGAACCTATTCAATACACCATTCGCCATAAAAAATCTCTTCGCCTCCATCAAAGGGAATCGATCCTCCTCAAAAATAAACATTGGAAAGACCACCCCGGGCGTCTTGATCATCTCCATATTAAAAACCTTATCCCCGGTGACGTTTATGAATTTTTCGTTCACCATAAAGATGGCAACCTAATTGACTACCGCACCTTCCAAGGGTTCAGTCCTGATAAAAAGTCCTTGTCCTTCGTTGTCGCCTCGTGCCTGTCCGATAATTATCAAAAAGAGCAGCGACAAATGTGGTCTAAAGTCCAATCACTAAGGCCTGACGCAATTTTCACCATCGGAGATAATGTTTATACTGACATTGTGAATGGCCAATATATAGGTGGAGAATCCAGGCCTTCACGTATCCTCCAACGATATTTCGAAAGTCGACAACGAGTTGACCTCTTCAAAATGGTGCACCTTATTCCTAATTTCTCAATCTGGGACGATCATGATTACGGCGTTGATAATGGTGATCGATTTTTCCAATACAAGAAACAATCCTTGGACATATTTTCTGCCTTTAATCCTCACGCCAGAATCAATTCATTTACCTCAGGCCCTGGCGTATCCTTTATATGGAAAAAATCAGGGCAAACCTTTGCCTTTTTAGATGCCCGCTATTTTCGTGATAACGAACAAAATGGAAAGTTCTCTCACTTAGGGAAAGAGCAATTTTTTTGGTTGATGAAAAATATTTCTGGTGACAAAGGTCCATTATGGCTCATTAAGGGCGATCAATTCTTTGGCGGTTACCACCCTTTTGAAAGTTTTGAGCGCCAAAATCCTGAAGGCCTTCACTTTTTATTAGACAATTTAAGACATACGAAAAAGCAAGTATTTTTTATCAGCGGCGACCGTCATCTAGCAGAAATCATCCAAACCCCACAAAATATATACACCAAAAAGAGCTTCGAATTTACCACTTCTGGTATTCACTCTATTGTTTTTAAAGGTACCTTTAAAAAATACCCCAACCCTAACCAAGTAAAGGGCAAGGCAGAAGATGGGGTTCAAAACTTTATGTACTTTGAAACCGATACCACTCCAAATCGTATTAGTATTAAAAACCAAACCTATGGACTAGGGCAACCAACTCCTCTTTTTGACCTTATTCAAGAATTTACCTATTAAGACCTTTTTCCTCTCTTCAAGTTAATAGAATTAACCTAACACTAATTAGATTTCACTCTATTTACTCCCATTTAAATAAGTAGGAGGATTACTCAGGAGGACTGAATGAGTACTCAAAGACGAAATTCTCATTTGTTAATTAAGTTCATTGTCTTATTGATCCTCCTCATTTTTTCGTGGTCCTTATTAACCCGCCAAACAATTGTTTTAGTTGCCGATCCATCCCCTCCCTATATTGAAGGGCGACCAGGAGAACTGGCCTCAGGGGGAATTCTTCCTCATTTATATAAGCAAATTTTTCAACAATTTAATGATGTGCATATCGAGTATCAAATTTTACCTTGGAGCCGCGCGATCGAGAATGTCAAAACGGGGAAAATGGACGGAATGATGGCCATTTTAAAAACTGCTGGAGGAGAAAAATACTTGGACTATACACTCCCTATTTTTACCGGCGAAACAAAATTATGGTATCTAAAGGATCACTTCCCCACCCCCCTTAGGTGGAAAAACGTAAAGGACTTAAGAATTTACAAAATTGGACGAGTTCGTGACCATTATTTGGGAAAAACGATGATAGAGGCATTTGGCAATAGAACTCTTAAAAATGACCTTCAGGTCGCGCATGAGGATCAATTGATTCGTATGCTACAAAAACGACGAATCGATATTATTCCTCTCAATGAAAATGTCGCACAATGCCTGATTGAAAAATTTAAATTAACAAACCAATTAGTCTCAATGGAAAAAGTCCTCGATCATGAAGTCTTCTACCTTGCCTTTTCTAAAAAATCCCCCGCCAAGTCGCTCATTCCGAAAATTAATCAAATAATTAGCGCCATGAAATTTAAGGGTGAGTATCAAGGTTACTTTAAGCATCAAGAAAAAGAACAATGTTCAAGTTCAAAGCGGAGCTAAAGTCAAAAAAGGCTTCTCGGCATTAATGATAAAGATAAAATGAAGCGCCATTTTTTGCCTCAAATTTGACATTAAATGCATCTAAGGCGTGGTTCCAAATATCGTCATTCCCATCTCCGTTTAGATCGAAAGTATATGTACCATTAATAGTAGCATTAACCGCCGTTTCAAAATTCCCTTGCAGGTCTATATTTTTGTACTCAATGCTTAATTGATGAGAAATCAAGTCAAAAGAATCAATTTTAATGAGTGAATAGTGACCACTTCCCGACTTCATAAAAACAATAGAGCCGGCCTCTAAATCTCCCATGGTACCTGAGCTTTCTAAACTAAGAAATGTATCAGTTATATCACTATCCATGGAAATTATATCTTGAGGAGTTAAGCTGCTAAACTCTTTAAATGGATGCTGGTGATAAAAGAGGGAATAACTGGCATCATCACTAATCCTAAAGTAATAATCACTTGAATTATGCAATTCATTACGTAAAAGTCCACTTGGAAATTTAAAACTCTTTTCTGATCCCTGACAATCAGAATAATCATAAGCAACAATTTCAACAGCGAAGGGAGAGAAGTCATGATTAATAACAGGAATCCTTGGCAATGCTATGCCAGAATTATTCACATAAGTTTTCCCACCCGACAAGGCCATATTAAAGCACATTTCAACACCGGAACTCACCATACTCCCTTCGCTTAAATAATCAGTCATATCGTAATCAACAAGGTGAATTGAATATGATTTGGCGGCTCCTATCTGGGAATCGCACTCTCCGCCAACCCCAGTAGTACCTGGCATTGATTCGCAATTGACCATATTGATAGGAACAAAGCCCCCAACGTTATTATAAAAAGTGTCGGACCCTGGTGAAAAATCAAATTCCTGGCATTTTGATGAAGTCAAATTTAGATTAACGTCCACATCCCCGCCTAATAGATTCATTTGCTGGAGATCACATTTCACATTACCGGAGAATACCTCTGCCCCATCCCAATAAGTCGCCATTAATTTCCAATTGCCGTTTGGAAGCTCAAGAGACATAGAAGAACTGGTTACCAGCTTGCCAAACTTAACGCCATTTTCAAGAGAAACACCATGAACCATAAGGCGACCCATCTGGGCCTGCGACAAGCTAAATCCCAGCTTTAAGGCGACGTTCGATGTTCCGGTTTTCTTACTCCCACAAGAAATAGCGAGCAAGAGAAGTGTCCATAAATATAGCTTCATTAATTTCCCCATAATTTCATTGTAAGAGAAAGCATCGTTTTAAATAAGAAGAATTCAACACCTTTTTATATAATTGAAATCATAGTGTTTTTAAATGAGCTGCTTCCTTATCAATAATTCGCTCCCCATCAATATTTTAAGCTTTGTGACCTACAAAATGGGCATTGCGGCGCTAAGTTCCCGAATTGTGTTTTATTGTTAAAGTTTTGGACGGCCATAAAAAAACTATCACGAAGGCCTTTTACTAAGGCCCTATAAATGCATGAAAAAGATGGCATAAGTCTTGCTCTATATATAAGTGTCAGCATTCTAATATGGAGAGACAGATGAAAAAGAATTTAAGCAATATTTTATTTATCCTCATGACCTTCCTGGGAGTGAGCAATACATACGCCAGTAAAAATAAGGAATATACTTGCTTTACCCCTCGCTACTCTCGGGCCTTTGTCGTTAAAAAAAATACCATTGCTTTTTTTGATCCCTATTCTCAAATAAAATCACGGGGCATTGCCTCAGCGATTCCAGTACGCACTCGGTATGCCAAAAAAGGGTTTACAAAAATCCTCTTTATTAGTGGTACCAAGCATACGATTCATATTAATAATGTTAATGCCCCCAACGAATTGGATGATTATCTTATTATGAGGGGTAAAAAGGGGCACGAAGTGACTTACCCCATCAATTGCCAAATGATTTAAAAGAGTCAACCGAGAAGTTTTTCTTCTCGGTTTAACGACCAAATTTAAAGAACTCAAAACCTTTCTTGCTATTGTCATCTTTTAGACGAAAATTTTGACATTCTAATAATTGCACGGGGGATTCTTTAACGATAACTTTCTTATCAAAGCTCACGAAATTACTCAGTGCCTTTTTAATTTTCGAATTATAAAGCGCCACTTCAATTTTATACTCACCCTGTAACTGCTTTCCTCCGTTAATCACAATAAGTCCGTAAGAAAATATTTCAACTTTATCAGGGATTGGAGTGCCCCCATCTTTAAAGACAGTAAAGTCTTTTCCATAGGTAATATGACTTTTAAGATCGATTGAGTCGATTTTCAAATTATGATTCATGACTGGGCATGGCGATTGACGAGCGCGGTTTGAAATCGAAGCGGCCGCGTAATAAATATTAAAAAATGATGTTTGTTTTTCCCGTACGCTAAGCCCGCCTTTCTTTAAAGATGTTTCAAAAATAACGGGGATAGAATAATAAGCAAGAATTTTTTCTCCATTAGCATTCAATTGAGATACTTTGACGAGCCAAGAATCAAGGCCTATTTCTTTATACAAAAACTTGACATCATCCAAGCTCAAATGAGGAAAACGAAGGCCCATCTTAAGGCCTTTTGAGATGACCTTTTTCTCTTTAATCCCAACACGCCAAGGCTCATCCTTCAATTCAACAATTCCTTGGCCGAGGGGCCTAATACGCCAACCTTCTGCCGAAGAAATTAACTGCGACTCTTTCGTGCAACTAAGAGCGAAGATATTAAAAAATATAGAGCAAAGAAAGAGGCCTTTCTGCAACACAATTCAATTCCTTGACATTTTTATTAATGAGGTAAGAGCGATAAGATTGAAGGTTAATATTCTCTTGTCCATAAATCTTCCCCTCTCCCTCTAATACTAATAGACTTCCAGGTCTATCTTTCGAATTAATGGATAAATGAAATTCCTCACCCGCCTTTAAATTGATTAATTCAACATTAAAATCTTCATGATTTATGATAGTGGACTTGCCCATTTTCTTAAAAAGTCCTTTGCTAAATTTAAAATTTTCTGGTGAATTAAACTGAGGATCAAAATTAATAACATCCATCGCTTTATCGATATGAAGCTCTCGAGATTGCCCGTTGCTATCAACTCGATTCCAATCCCACACGCGGTAGGTAACCCCAGAGCTTTGCTGGATCTCTGCAAGAAAGACCCCTGTACCAATGGCATGAATGGCACCAGCAGGAACAAAGAAAAAGTCTCCTTTTTTAACGGGATAAAAAACCAAAAGGTCATTCACATTCTCACTACTTTTAATGGCCTTTTGTAATTGCTCTTTGGACACCCCGTCTTTAAGCCCCAAATAAATTCCCTCATTAGGCCCCGCCTCTAGAATGAGCCAACACTCGGTCTTGCCTTTTGAATTTTCATATTGAGCGGCATAATCATCACCAGGGTGAACCTGCACTGATAAATTATCATTGGTATCAATCAATTTCGCGAGATAAGGGATATGCGCCAAATCTTGTAAGTCACAAAGAGCGTGGCCATCAAGACGACTGGGCCCTTGCTTAAGCGCAGACACTTCCCAGGTTTCACCGACTCCCCCAAGAGTATGGTCCAGACCTTCAAGGTCTTTAATGTGGGCCAAGCGTTCGCCACCCCAAATTTTCTGGACGACGAATGGTTCAAGGGGTTGTATTTCAGGTTCTGATGCCATTTTATTGATCTCCAATTTTCTGTGCCACTTTAAGTCTCTCAATAAGTTTTTTACTATTCAAGTAATTAAGGCCAACTGCTTGATATTTTAGAAAATGAATAACCTATTGCCCGAAATTAGGGGACCTCAAGGTTATAATAAGTTTATGAATTTTACGACACCGATTTTACCCATTCCCAACTTGGTGTTTTTTCCCAATACCATCATTCCACTGTATATCGTGGAAAAATCCTATATCAATATGATCCGCCAATCAATTGCCAACCAAGGGCCTATTACTCTTGTTCAGGCCACTCCGACACGAGGTAGCTTTAGTCAGCATGTTCAATATATCCCCAAGATGATCGGCACCTCGGGCATTCCCGAAATTATTGATGAATACCCTGATGGGAGTATCAAAATTCTAATCCGAGGGACAAAACGAGTCCTCCTTAAAAATGTCATTCAAAATATTCCTCACCTCGTTTACGAAGTTGAGGCCTTGCCCGATCTTCATTCGGAAGATTTTCCCTGCGAAAATAAAATAGAAAGATTAGGGGAAATTCTCAATTGGTGGATGAATCATTCGGTTAAGGATAGTCGAGAGCGAGAGGCGCTCATGCGCGAGATAAAATCAATTCACCATGTTTTGGATTATATATCGGCCTTTATTATTCAGGACCAAGAAATGAAGCAGATGATTTTGGAGAACCGCTCTTTGGCCGATCGTATTCAAATTCTCCATACCCTTCTTCCTAGTGACGAGCCTACCACTGAAGACTTTTACACCGCTAACGCCATAAAAGTTTTTGAGACCATTGAAAAAACCTATAAACTTCCTCATTAAAAAACGAGAAATGCTGCAACGTTTCCCGACTATAAAAGTCTTTTGGATTTGGGGACTTACAATTTCATAAAAGATGCCTATAATAATGAGAGGTCAAGGATGCCCATTGAATAGGGAGACGACATAGGATGTTAAAGGCCCACGATTTGCAAGATTTTGAAACGAGTTTAAAGCCGAGGTCCCAGGTAAAGATTTGGGCCGTTGGCGGTGGAAAAGGTGGAGTTGGCAAAAGCTTAGTGACGGCCAATCTCTCAATCTGTTTAGCACTCATGGGCTACCGTGTTGTTGCGATCGATTTAGACCTTGGAGGGGCCAACCTTCACACCTGCCTAGGTGTTCCCATTCCTGATAAGACCTTATCGGATTATCTTTCTAAGAAAGTACGAAGTCTTGAGGAGTTGGCAACTCAATCACCCATTGAAAATTTACGAGTCATCTCGGGTGCGCATGATGATATTGGCATTGCCAATCTCAAGCAAATGCATAAAACGAAAATCCTCTCCAAATTAGGAGAATTAGACACTGATTACGTCATTCTAGACTTAGGGGCGGGAACAACTCTTAACACCTTGGACTTCTTTATTTCAGCAGACCAAGGTATTTTGACAGCGCTCCCCGAACCGACTTCTATCGAAAATACTTACCGTTTTATCCGCTCTATTTTTCACCGCAAATTAAAATTAGCGGAAGAATTACTAGATATTGGACCCATTATTGACCAGGCGATGAATGCCAAAATGGGCGGGAATAATACCCCCTCGGAATTAATCAAGCGTGTGGTTGAGGCCAACCCAGTTTTAGGAGAAAAACTAAAAAGGGAAATTAATCAATTGCACCCGCGCTTAATTATTAATCAGGTGCGCACTCAGGCCGATATTGATATTGGGTTTTCCATGAAAATTATCAGTCGCAAATATTTTGGACTAGAAGTCGATTTCACAGGATACCTGGAGTACGACGCAACGGTTTGGCAAAGTGTAAAGAGAAGACGTCCTCTTCTTTTAGAATTCCCCAATTCAAACCTTGTCGGAAATTTCGATCGCATCGTTAATCGCTTGCTTAACTTTAATTAAGGGAAAATTTATGACCGACCAAAAAAATTATTATGATATTCTTGAAATTCCCACTAACGCTAGTTTTGACGAAGTTCAGCGCGGATATCTAAGGGCCAAAAATGCCTACGGTCAAGATTCATTGGCGCTCTATTCCTTAATGTCTAAAGATGAATGTGAAAGCATCATGAATACCATTGAAGAAGCTTATTCTATTTTATCCGATCCCAGCAAACGCAGAGAATACGATGAGGCGCGCGGATTTAAGACACACGACAACTTTCCACTCAAAAGAAAACTTGAAAATGTTCAACAAAAGCAGGAAGCGACGCCAGCGCCCAACCGTGAGTCAATGTCACAAATTGTCGCAAAAAAACGCTTCTCCCTAGACTATACGCAAGACCAAGAGATGGAACAAAAAATCGAAAATGCCGAAGAATTCACAGGGCTTTTTCTTCAGGAAATACGCGAATATAAGCAAGTTGATATCAAGCGTATGTCCGATATGACCAAAGTCTCAAAAACCTATCTCAAAAATATTGAAACAGAAGAATTTGATAAACTGCCCGCTTTGGTCTATGTAAGAGGCTTTGTATATCAATATGCAAAGTGTTTAAAATTAAATCCTGAGGTTGTCGCAACCTCCTACTTACGCCGCCTTAAGACTTTAAAGGGCGAAATTTAAAAATTATGACAAACGAAGATTCCGCTTTAACCAGCTCGGATGAATGTATCCAACTGACTGTCTGTGATCTTGACAAGGCCCAATTTAAACGGCTAGACCAATTTCTGGTTCATTCTCTCACCGATAAAAGTCGCAGTACCATTCAATCCCTTTTTAAAAGCGGTAAAATCACCAGCGACCAGGCGAATCTCGAACTAAAAAAAATGCCTCCCGCAGGAACGATCATCCAAATTAAAACCCCTCCTCCTCAGGCGGCCGAGGCGATAGCTCAGAATATCCCTCTCGAAATTCTTTTTGAAGATGAGCATTTAATTATCGTGAATAAAGAAGCTGGTATGGTGACCCATCCCGCTCCTGGAAATTGGGAAGGTACTTTGGTCAATGCCATTCTCCATCACTGCCAAGACCTTCAAGGGGTCGGTGATCAAAAAAGGCCCGGCATCGTTCATCGCCTTGATAAAGGCACAAGTGGCGTGATGGTCATTGCGAAAAATCAAAAATGTCATCAAGGCCTAGTTGAGTTATTTTCAACCCACGATATCACCAGACGCTATGAAGCCCTTATTATAGGTGGCAAAAAAATGGCGATCGCTGGGAAATGTGAATCTAAAATTGGCCGTCACCCTCAAAACCGCCTCAAGATGGCCATTAATGTGAAGGGTGGTAAAAATGCCATCACTCACTATAAGGTTCTCGATAAATTTCAAAACTCAACTCATTTGGAATTAAAATTAGAAACTGGCCGTACTCATCAAATTAGAGTTCATTGTTCGCAAATATTAAACCTCCCCATTCTAGGTGACACAACTTATGGCAATCCTAAACAACAGCTGACTCGTTTAACTCCCGAGTTAAGCTCTCTGATTTATGAGTACCCTTATCCATTTTTACATGCCAAAGAATTGGGGTTTATTCACCCTATAACGGGGGAAGATATGCATTTTACTAGTGAACCACCTCCTCTTTTTAGAGAATATCTCAAAATTGCCCGCCGGCAACGAGATGAGCTTACCTCTTGAAGACTCTATGGCAAAAAACTATTGGACAAATCACTCTGGTCACCGTTGATGCCAAACCATCCTTTTCCGTCGCGCAATTACACCAGGTTCATGGGAATAATATTATTTCCGTGCAAGATGCCTCTCCTGAGAAAGATGGAGACGGCCTTTTCTATCAAGGCCCCGTCCCCTCTTTGCCCTTGGCCATTCGGACTGCCGATTGTTTACCCATTTGGGTATTAGGTCAAAAAGGTGGCGCTCTTTTGCACGCCGGCTGGCGTGGTATTCACCAAAAAATTATTTTAGGAAAAGAAGTTCAAAACATAGAACCCACTCAAATTATCATCGGTCCACATATCAAGGTCTGTTGCTTTGAAATACAGCAAGATTTTAAACAAAACTTTCCAACATCTGCTCACTTCACTTTAAGAAATGGCCTTCACTATTTTGATCTTCAAGAGGAAGTCAGGGATCAGGCCAAAAAATATTATCCTCAAGCCGTTTTTCACGAGCAGCATCATTGCACCCATTGCCAAATACAATTCCATAGCCATAGAAGAAATAAAACCAAAAAACGCAATTGGAATCTATTGTTAGAGGGGGTACTCCCCTGATATAATTTTTCTCATATTTAGGAGAATTATATGAATCAATCATTTCACGAAAGAGCATCCCTTAGTATCCATACCTTTTTTGTTTTGGCCTGCATCGGGATGATCGGCTTTTCCCTCTATTTAACTCAACATTATTTTAATATTTATTTTCCTGACAATTTAACGAGTAACGCTCTTTGCGATATGGGTGCCTTTTTCAATTGCGACATCACCACCTTAAGCCCTCTCTCCAATATCAAAGGCATTCCTATTTCAATATTTGGCGCTATTATGGGAGTTTTTGGCCTTGGTTTTTATATGGTTAAAACTGAAGAATATGCTAAGAACCTCAACCTACTTTTTACTCTTAACGCTATTGGTTGCCTGGTCCTTTTTGGGTATTCTCTTTTCTTTCTCGGCGGACTCTGTCCCTTTTGCTCTCTCTATTATGTTTGTGCTTTTATTGCCTCGGGGATTCTCTTTAAATATAAAACACCTATCGGCTTTTCTCCAAAATGGGGATCGCTCCAACTTCTCACTTTGGCGTTAATTGGTGGATTAGTTCTTAACAACGTGCAGGGAAAAGAAAAGAGAATTTTAAGTCTTAAAAAAGATCTCATTAAACAATATGATGAACTTCCCAACCTCGGTCTCCCCTCCTTTTCGTCAGAATTTAGAACTGCTTCTGCCACTGAAGAGTTTGCCCAGGCCCCTATTCAAATTACCAAGTTTTCTGATTTTCAATGCCCTGCCTGTAAACACCTTTCAGAAACATTAACTAAAGTGAAAAGGGCCTATAAAGGAAAAATTAATATTCAATACTTTTTCTACCCATTAGATATGAACTGCAATCCTGAAATGAAAAGACCAATGCATGAGTTTGCCTGCCAAGCGGCCTATTTGGCCACCTGCTTGCCCCAAAAATTTACCGAGCTCGAACATACCTTTTTTGAAAATCAAAATAAAATAAACAAGAAATGGCTCGATAATTATGCCAAAAAAGAGGGCGTCGAAGCTTGCTATAACGCACCAGAAACGAAGGAAAAGGTGAAAAAAATGCTCACAGCGGCGGCGCCATTTAACGTGCGCTCCACTCCAACTTTCCTCCTTAACGGTGTTAAAATTGAAGGAGGACTGCCCTTCAACCAATTGACTATTCTCTTGGATCATATTCTAGAAAAATACAATAATGGCCAAAAATAAAAAAAAAGAGATTCCCCTTTTTAAAAATTCAATCATCGAGACTCATTGTCATTTAGATTATTTAAAGACAATGGAGCTCGATGAAATTTTAAATAAGTCGAAAGATCAAAATATTGATAAAATTATCACCATTGCCGTTAGTCCCGAGAACTTACAAATAGCTTTTAAACTGGCCAATGACTATCAACAGATCTACTGCTCCCAGGGCATTCACCCCCATGATGCGCGTCTATTTGAAGAGCAAACTGAAGCTCTTATCCGCCAAAATGCAGTCCATAATAAATGTGTGGCGATTGGCGAAATTGGCCTTGATTACCATTACCATCATTCGCCAAAAGATATTCAAAAAACCGTTTTCACCAGGCAACTCAATATTGCCCTGGAACTAAATCAACCTATTATCGTCCACTCTAGAGAAGCGGACCAAGACACTCAAGAGCTATTAACCCCCTTTCTTAAAGAAACCAAGCGAGGTGGTGTCATTCATAGCTTTACCTCCGGCCTAGAACTCGCACAATTTGCAATCGATGCCGGTATGTACCTTGGTTTTAATGGCATCATTACTTTCAACTCGGCGGAAAATGTTCGAGAAGTGGCCAAAATAACCCCTATTGAGCAGATTCTTTTAGAGACCGATGCTCCCTTTCTCACTCCTACCCCCTTTCGCGGCCGCGAAAATGCCCCTTTTTATATCCCCCTAGTCGCCCAAAAAATTGCAGAGATTAAAGGCATAGATGTGGAGGAAGTTATCAATATCACCAGCGCCAATGCTCAAAGGCTCTTTAACTTAAGCTAGTGGAAAATATTGCCGATAAAGCAATATGAAAACTATTCTGAAATTCATTTTACTAGCTCTCTTATCTTTAACGATTTACGCCAATGATAGTCATTTTAAAGTTAAAGGGGTCACTCTCAACGAAAGAGAGGGGAATATCACTCTCCACCATTTTGATAAAGGCCATTTGAGACTAGATTGCTCAAGCTTTATGCACGGTTTGTATTTAGAAGATGATTTTTTTTATTTATATGAATATGAATGCCTAGATATTTATGAAAAAACTTTTGAGGTTCTTAAAGCGGGCTCTTTTCTTTGTCTATCTTTGGATTTGATTGGACATACTTATTCACTAAGGCCTGTTTCCTATTCTGAGACTTGCTCGCCTTAGTGTTTGCTATTTTCTCACTATCAAGAGTATCCATAGAATCTGAAACAATTCCGTTTATTTTATCGAAAAGCAGATGCTGTATATCAGGTGAGCTCTCTAATTGAGCGTGCGTTTCCTCACGCAAAATATTTTGAATAGTGGTCCTTTCATTATCACGCGCAATATTAGGGCCATCGTTTAAAAAATAATCCTGGTCACTAATAATATTGAGGTTCTCCTGAACATTGCCAGGAATAATATCGTTTTCAAAACCAATTGAATCCAAAGTCACCAGAAGGTCAACTTGACGAAAGCCATGAGGAGCTTGATTTAATGTATTCACAATATTGACTGCCGCATCAGAGCCCATCCCGTGACCAATGAGCATCAAAGGTCTATCTTTTGGTAATTCTGAGATGGCCTTAATAACCTGATCTTCATCATTCCAGCCATAAACTTTACTGCCAGGGAATTGACTGGCCAATAGCCCTAAACCCTCTTCCGGGTCTGAAAAGGGGTTCCAATCAAAACCACGCATAAAAATAAGAGCGTATTCTTTATTGCTTTTTGCCACCGGTGCAAACTCGGTGACCTTTGAGACTTCCCCTAGGGATTTTAAAATATCGACTGGGCCCGACAGCAGATCAGGAATAAAGCTGCGAGCGGCCTGTCCCAAAACAGACTTCGCCTCGGATGCCAATTTTGCTGTGGCACTAATCCCCTCTTTCACTTTACCGACGACCTTTTGCGGCACTTCTTTTAAATCTTCCTGAATCACCTTACTTTTAGAGGATAAATCAACCTTATCTTCAATACTTAGAGGCTTTTTGGGCAAATTAAGGTCCGGGGACTTATCACCAGGAGTGGGGATCTTATCAATCATAGACCCTTTCTTAGTCAGGTATTGTTGTTTAGACGGATAGTGCCATATTCTATTTTTTGTCATCTTCTTCAGGGTAACAAAAAGCCTTTATTTGTTACACAAGGCAAAAAACCCTCTACTGACTAAAACACTCTTTTTTCAGCGGGTATTAAAGGCCCAGGGACTACCCAAGTCATGGTATATATGGCATAAACCCCTTATTATCATAACCACCAATTACCGGAGTTTATTAATGTCCAAAGTCAAGGTTGCTATCAATGGAATGGGCCGCATCGGCCGAACTGTTCTTCGCGAAATTTTTAATCGTCAAAATATCAATTTAGAAGTTGTCGCAGTTAATAATCCTGGCGATCCCAACCAATACATTCACCTTCTTAAGTATGATTCTGTCCATGGACGCTTTGACCAAGAAGTCGAATACAATAAAGAAACAAATCAACTCATTATTAATGGTCAGAAAATACAATTTCATAATGTAAAAGACCCTTCTGACATTCCTTGGAGTGACCAACAGGCGGAGATCGTCATTGATGCCACCGGCATTTTTAAAGATGGCCCATCTCTTAGCAAGCATAAAAGAGGCAGTGTTAAGAAAGTCATTATGTGCGCTCCGGGCAAAGACCTAGACGGAACATTTGTCGTGGGTATTAACGATCATACTTATAATAGTGATGAACAACATATCGTTTCAAACGCTAGCTGTACCACCAATTGCTTAGCTCCTGTGGCCAAAGTTTTGAATGATAAATTTGGCATTGAAAAAGGTTTTATGACAACGATTCATTCCTATACTTCTGACCAGCATTTGCTCGACGGCTCCCATCGTGACCTAAGAAGAGCGCGCGCCGCCGCTGTCAGTATGATCCCCACCACGACTGGTGCAGCGAAAGCTGTTGGTCTTGTCATCCCAGAATTAAAAGGAAAATTAGATGGATTCGCGATACGCGTTCCCACTCCCAATGTTTCATTAGTTGATTTAAACGTCACCTTAAAAAATAATGTCTCTATTGAAGAAGTGAACCAGGCCCTGATCGAAGCTGCCAACGGTTCTCTCAAAGGCATTTTGGCCTGTGAAGCAACTCCTCTCGTCAGCCAGGACTTCATGGGAATGCGAGAATCCTCTTGCGTCGATTTGGCCCTCACCAATAAAATCGATAATATGATCAAAGTTGTGACTTGGTATGACAATGAAGCTGGTTTCTCAAATCGTGTCATCGACCTGGCACAATTAATCGGTAATAAATTATAAGAGCTAATGGCCTTCATATTTATGGAGGCCTCTTTTTAGCTCAATTCGTTTTTAAATACCATCTGAGGACATAATAAAGGAGTTCCCCCAATGGCCATTCAATATGTGAATGAAGTAGAGTTAGACGGAAAAAACGTCATCGCTCGTTTTGACTTTAATGTCCCACTCACTAAAACTAGTCCCTATGAAATTATAGATACCACCAGAATAGATCTTGCCCTGGAGACCATCCAATATATTCTTGACCAGGGGGCAAAAAAATTAGTTTTGATGTCCCATTTAGGTCGACCACAAGGACAGTTCAAAGAAGAATATAGCTTAGAACCTATTGCTTCTTATCTGGCAGAGAAACTCAAAACAGAAGTTCTTTTGACAGAATCATGTACCGATCATGGAATTAAAACCCTTCTCAACCTCCCCAACCCTCGAGTCATTTTATTGCAAAACCTTCGCTTTCATAAAGAGGAAACGGCCAACGATCATGAGTTCGCTAAAACCCTAAGCCAGTATGGTGATATTTATGTGAATGACGCTTTTGGTACGGCCCATCGCAAACATGCCTCAACTTATGAAATCAATTCCTTCTTTAAGAAAAATGCTTGTGCAGGATTTCTTCTTAAAAAGGAAATGAATGCCCTTGATCAAGTTGTTAATAATCCCAAAACACCTTTTGTCGCCATCGTAGGTGGCGCTAAGGTTTCCGATAAAATAAAAATAATCGAGCGTTTATTACCACAAGTGAACCACCTCATTATTGGCGGGGCCATGGCCTACCCATTTCTTAAGGCCAAAGGGATCAACGTCGGTGCTTCTCTTTGCCGCGATGAAGATGTCGCCTTGGCCCGTAGCATTCTCAAGCAAAGAACCTCAAAAAAAATCATTCTTCCTATTGATCATCTCTGCGCGATGGATCCCAATAACCCCAATATAATGACAACCAAAGATGCCCATATTGATGATGGCATGATGGCCCTTGATATTGGGCCACAAACAATTAGTGAGTTTGCTTATATCCTCAAGGATGCCAAAACTGTTTTATGGAATGGACCGATGGGATTTTTTGAAAAAGAAGATTTTTCCAAGGGAACTTTTGCCATCGCTCACCTATTAGCAGAATTGAAAGATTGCTTTACCCTTGTTGGTGGCGGCGATTCAGTAAATGCTGTCAATCAATCAGGTAAGGCCCAGGCCATGAGTCATGTTTCTACTGGTGGTGGTGCTTCATTGGAATATATTGAACAAGGTACCTTACCCGGTATCCAGGCCCTCAAATTTGGTATTAACTAAGGACTTAGTGGTGAGAAATATTCACATTATTGGCAATTGGAAAATGAATCAAACTCTTAAAGATATTGAGCTATTCTTTACGGAGTTTAAAAAGGCCACCTCCCATACAAAACTTCAATGCGTTTATGGTATCGCGCCACAGGCCCTGCACCTAGGAACTCTACAAGAGCAAAATAAGTCCAAAGGACTCTCCTTTATTATCGGTGGTCAAAATTGTCACGATCAAGACAAAGGTGCTTTTACCGGTGAAATATCACCTCAATCCCTAAAAGACTTTAACGCCGACTTCACTCTCATCGCCCATTCTGAAAGACGCGCTATTTTTAACGAAGGTCATGATCTCATCGCCCGTAAAGTTCAATTGGCCCTAGATCATAATCTTCCAGTCATTTATTGCGTGGGTGAAACTTTAGAGGAACGGGAATCAGGAAAAACCCGAGATATTTTAAAAGAGCAAATCACCGCAGAACTCCAAAAGGTTGCCCCGCAATTACAAGATCAAATTATTATTGCCTACGAGCCAGTCTGGGCAATAGGTACTGGAAAAACAGCGACTCCAAGCGAGGCCAATCAGGCGCACGCCGATATCCGAGAAATTTTAACAGAAGACTTAGGCTGGCAGGGAAAAAAGACTATTATTCTTTACGGCGGTTCAGTTAAACCTGAAAACTGCGAAGAATTATTAAGTTGCCCTGAAATTGATGGCGCTTTAGTTGGGGGGGCCAGTTTAAAAGGCGACAGCTTTGCCAAACTGTGTCTAAGTGCTCAAAAGTTTTATTAAAAAAGCTTGTGCAAATGTGCCCTGCATGGCATTATTTGCCAAAACTTACCGATTTTTATAGGTTAAGTTAGATGTTTATTAAACAAGGATTAACCACAAATGATTAACACACTCATGGTTTTACAGGCCGTTGTTTCTATACTTTTAATTATTGTTGTTCTTTTACAATTTGGGAAAGGGGCCGAAGCAGGGCTCATGTCCAGTGGTGGTGCTGATTCAGTTTTTACTGGTGCCCAACAGGGAAATATCCTTAGTAAGATGACAATCATCCTCTCCATTATCTTTATGGGAAACTCAATTCTTTTAGCAAAACTACAAAGTAGCAAAACAGGTACCTCTCTTCTTGATACAGAAGCACCTATTTCTCGTCCGTTAAACATGGATGCCGCCACAGAGGCAGCGGAGAAGAAGGCAGCAGAAGAAGCAGACAAGACAAAGGCCACCACTCCGGCCAAAGCTGAAGGGAAAGAAAACACCCCAGTAACTCCGGCCACCAAAGCAGAGACTCCAAAGAGCGAAGCTGCCCCCGCGGCCAAAAAAGAAGCCCCCAAGGCGGCACCTGCTCAATAATTTATCTTTTGATACATGGCGGTTCACTTTTAGGTGAATCGCTTATATATCTACCCTAATTTTCTTTAAACCATTCTTATCATCACCAAGAAGGCCCTGATGAATTCCGAAATTCGTGAGTATATCAATAAAGAATATCAACATCTCGATTCTATTTTCTTTAATACCGCCTATTTTGGACCAAGTCCTTACTCTGCAAAGAAAAAAATATTCCGTGCCGCTCAAAAGGAGCTAGACCCCTCATTTTATAATTATAATACCTGGACAGGGGTCCCAGAACGTTCCCGCCGCCTAATGGCCAAATTAATTGGTTGCTCCGAAGATAATATTACTCACTCGACTTCAACTAGTGACCTCGTCAGTATTGTGGCCAATGGTTTTGATTTTAAAGAGGGTGATATTGTATGTGCGGTCAATGGGGACTACCCCTCTAATGTTATTCCTTGGATGGTGGCATCAGAATACTCTCCTTTTGATTTCAATTTATTAGACCTGGGAGATGAAATCATCCCTACTGTTGACTGGTTAGAAAAGGTACTCCCTGCCAGTACCAAGGTGTTCAATGTCTCATGGGTCACCTTTGATACAGGAAAAAAAGTTGATATCCTCTCCATTGGAAAATACCTTAGGTCCCGGAATATTCTTTTTGTGGTTGATGGCACTCAGGCGCTGGGCGGCTTACCCATCACAGCAGAGGAACTAGAATACGTCGATGTGCTCGCGATCTCTTCCTATAAATGGATGCTAGGTGCTTATGGCCATGCCTTTGGATACTTTTCAGATAAGGCACAAAAGTTGATTGCGCGGAAAACGGGCAATTGGATTGCCAGTCCCAATTCAAAAGTTGTTTATAACCTTTTAAATTACACTACTGAAACACTTCCTGGCGCGCGTAAATATGATCGTGGACAGACGCCTAACTTACTCACCCTCTCTTGTGTTGAAGCAGGCCTTGATTTTCTTAAAAAAGTCGGCCTATATGAAATTAAAAAGCATAACCAAGACATACGCGACTTTTTCTTAGAAAATTATCCTCAATCAAAATACAACCTCATTACCCCAAAAGAATATATGGGAAATATCTTATGCTTATCGGCCAAAAATATTGACCCTCTAAAACTAGAAACAGAACTCAAACATTGTAATGTCGACGTATCTGTCCGCCAGGGAAATATTCGCCTTTCTTTTCATATCTTTAATACAAAGGAACAAGTCGAAACCCTAATTCGGGCCTTGGATATTTAGGACGCTTCTTTTTTATTATCACCGAAAATGCCATCTGACTTGACCTTACCAAAGTCTTCCTTCTCTTTGTCACCAGCGGCCAGCTTATTATCTGAATCTTTTTTATCAAAATTGATAGGGATTGGTTTAAAGGGTAATTTATCGTGAGGCTGACATGGGTCAAAGTCTTCCGGCAACATTTTATTAATTTTCTTGGCCGCAATTTGTGCCACATTATCTTTAAAGATGGTAAAAATCTCAGGATCAATTTTCTTCCCTACTGTTTTTTCCATAACAGCAATAGAGTCTTCCATTGAAAGGGCCTCATGGTAAGATCTTTTAGTGGTAATGGCATCAAAAAAGTCCGCGATCGCTGTCACACGGGCAAAAATATGAATCTCTTCACCCTGAAGACCTTTTGGATAGCCCGTTCCATTGAAGTTTTCATGGTGTTCCATAATCACACGTCTTACTGTCGCAAAGTTAACACCATCAAAAACCATTTTATTCATATCTAATAATTCACCGCCAAACCCGGGGTGCTTTTTAATAACACCAAATTCTTCATCTGATAATTTTCCGGAGTTATTAATAATATGAGTGGGAATTTTAATTTTTCCAAGGTCATGGAGTAGTCCTCCTAATCCTGCCATAATTATTTCATTACGATCAGCATTCGGGCTCACTTCTTTAAAAATGGACATACTATACATGGAAACATTAATCGAATGATCAAATGTATAAAAATCATGAAAACTTAAACTGGCAATGAGGTTTTGAACTTCATCAACGTTATAATCATTGATCACATCGAGCATACATTCCACTGAGTCATGGCAACCCGCAATGGCCTCACCTAAAACTTCAGTTGTGAACTCCTTATCTTTATCAAAAACTTTATTGAGATAGTGAATTGCAGAATCTTTAATCACCTGAGTTTTTTCAACAGGATCTGCTTTTTCATTTTTAACGAGAGATTTTAAATAGGCCGACCGCTGGGCCTCCGCGATATATAATTGATGGTATTTTTTTTTAAATGTCGCAACATCCTCTAGTTCAAGAATATCACCACTTGGAAAAACCTTAACAAATCGTTCCCTCTTAGAATTACCGGAACTATTAATGTAAAGGTCATAAGGAAGCGCCTCATTTAATACAACTAGGTCGCTCGATACGGAAAAATAACAACTCTGACTTATCTTTTTCATCCCTATCCTTTTCGGCATTTCAAAAGATAAATTTGAGTCTTCCTTTTAAATTTACTCTCAAGTGTACCTCAAGTTCAAGGTGTATAAATTTCAGTATCTTGCGACTTCATTGATAAATCTCAACCTCATAACTCCAGACTAGAAAGGTTGACTATATAATTATCTATTATATGCCCATCTAGCCGCAGAGTAATAAGAACCTCTCCTAGTAAAGGAAGGAGAGGGTTAAAATGAACCACCTTTTTAAATGGCGTCATCTTTCTCGGGCAAAAATCGTTTTGTCCAACGATTTTCATATTAATCGTGATAGCATCAAGTCCATTATAAAATAACGAGTCATCTATGCGATAACACTCGGCCACCTTATAACCTAAAACCTCAATGCCAACACCTAGACCCTCCATCCACTTAACATCCCCCAATGACATCAATTGCACTGTTGCGGCAAGATCTTTCACTGAGGAACTCCTTTCAGGAAGCTCTATTACCTGGATCCCTTGTTCAATATCTTTACCATTAATTTGGACCGCATAATTTCCAGGATCTAATTGGCCTAAATTAATCGTTTCAACAAAGGGGGAAATAGCTTCAGCACAATTCTGCACTTCGGCCATTTTTTGACTCTCCAAGGCCTTCATCTTTATATTAATAATCTCATCATCAAAGTTAAATTGCGTTTCCAAACCATTGTAACAATGGTTCACGAAATACCCTTTCACAACGACTTCAACTTTATCTTCTGTACTAAATCCATCAGAAATAAAAACTCTATCAATAGAAAAACCATCATCATGTAATGTCGCTCCATAACTCATTTTCATTAATAGAACGACAAAGATAATTACCAATAACTCGAAGGGTAATCGTGTAATGGAATTTTTCATACTTCACTCCTCAAAAGTTTTATTAATGACTTCTTTAATACATCTTACAAACACCAATCTCGACATCACCGCTTTGAATGGGTTTGCAATTCTCTGGTATTTTAAGGTCCTTCACAAATAAGGCCTCTCCAGGGTGAAAGTGAGAAATATCATAATACAAGTTACGAGGAACAGAGGAGGAGTTTGTTCTCAAGTAAACCTCATTAACAAATTGCTTGAAAAACCATCTATCGTCCTTAAGACCATTCTCTTGAATGATGACCGGCACTGAGATAATTGTTTCATCGCCTTCATCAAATTGATGAAGCAGAATATATTCAGGCTTCTCATTTTGTGGGTTAAAATAAATATTTTCAATACTTACCATAATCGTTCTCATTTTATTAAGCTTTGCTTGAAACACTCTCTTTCCGTTTGAAAGGATTTCCCTTAAATCATCCTTATTAATTTTAACTGGTGAAGAATACACATTTTTTCCGTAGATAAACCCTTGTAGGTAACCTGATTTCTGCTGATATTTAAACATATCGCAAGAAACAATATTTAACATACTCATGGTTTAATCCCTCCTTGAATTAAGAATTGTCGCTCTTAAAGTGTTGCTGCATCTATTGGTGCATTAGTTGTAATTGGTGCCTGTCTTACATGAAATGCTTGATCCCTTTCCTTACTCAAAATATTTTGGATCGCCTTGGTTGTTTTCGAGATTGCCTGATGGACGTCTTTCCCTCTTTTGTGAACAAAGAGATCGGCTCCTCTTTTTCTTAAAATTGAAAAACGGCAAATAAATTGTTCCTTAAAATTTTTGTCCTCTTCAGCAAACCACACTTCGATTCGGCTGACATCTCGCCCAAGATGTTTCCCTAACTTATCGTTAACCATATAGTTAACCATTTTTTTTAATGTATTTGTTTTTACATTTGTGCCATTATACAAATCAATCCAAAAGTCACTTTCGGTCCTAAGATTTTGATTGATGCCAAAAATCGAATTAGTGTTTGTTAAGCCCATTTCTACTCCTTGTTGTTTTACTGAAAAGAGTATTATGAGTTATTGACAACTATTGAATTATTAATTTACTTATATGCAACTTAGGTCTTTTCTATAAGCGCGGGACGAAAATGAATATTAACTATAACCAATTATTTCACTTCTACGCTATTGCAAAAGAAGGCAGTATAAAGAAGGCCGCAGAAAAATTACATATTACTCAACCAACCTTAAGCTCCCAATTAAAGGTGCTAGAGGACACTTTGGGCCTCAAACTTTTTGATCGCAAAGGAAAAAGGCTCTTCATCAATGATAATGGTAAAATTATTCTTGAGTATGCTAATCGTATTTTTCGTATCTCTGAAGAGATGTTAAGATTTCTTAACCAAGGTCATCACCCTACAACCCGTCTCTTGAAAATTGGCATCACCCCAATGATCTCTACTGATATGGCGACAGACTTTGTGAAAAACCTGAAGCTCTCAAAGCAGTTTACGATCAGTATTGAGAGGCTTTCTTATAATGAAATCAAAGAAAAATTTAAGCATGGTGAGATTGACCTTGCTTTAACCGACTATGCCTTTAAAACGGAGAGAAACGTCTCTCAAAAAGTAATTCTTAGCACTCCAATCGTTCCAGTTGCAGGGATTCTTTATAATCACCTCGACGAAAACTATCCTTTTTCTCTTGAGAAGGCCCCTGTTATCCAATTCAACTATGAAAATGCCATATCCAAGGCACTTAATAACGTTATCGGCAACAAACTCATTAAGTTAGAACATTCTTTAGAAGTTAATGATGTTGATATGGCAAAGTTATTAGTTGAAAAAAATCAAGGGATTGGTTTTCTACCACTCGCCTTTATCGAAAAAGATATTGAAGCGGGCTATCTAACTCCTATTAGCAAAGACAATGCAGGACAATTTGAAGTCTATTGCACGATCACCCCAGATAAGGCCAAATTTATCCCACTTGAATCTTATAAATTTAAAAGTTAATGAGGAGCCCTTAATGGATGGACACCACTCACCCCGATTATTTAAGACATTAAGTGATGTGATTAAAAAAGGTAAACTTCTTTCAAAAAAAGGTGCTTACCCGATATTCTTATCCTCTCTAAATTCTGGTCTTATTATTGGCGTCGCCAGTATGGCCATTGCCTTATTTGCCATTATCTATTCTGATGTCCCCTCTCCCCTTGAAAGGAGACTATATCTTTCTATTATTTATCCAATTGGATTCATTCTGTGCTTATTAAGCAATTCACACCTTTACACAGAAATGACCGCCATGGCGTTTTTTCCTTATATTGATAAAAAAATTACTTTCACTCAATTGGTACGAATTTGGACCCTTATTTTACTAGGAAACCTTTTGGGAACTTATTTAAGTTCCCTCATGATCATTAGTGCCAATGATGTCATCCAAGCGGTCCCAGGGTATGCCCAAATTATAAGTCCTGCAGAATGGCCCTATCTCAAAAAATCTTTTCTCAGTTCTATTCTCGCAGGCTGGCTAATGGCGCATGGAGGATGGGTTTGTAGCACTCACGATTCAAGCGTTTTTAAAATTATTATTATCTACCTCACGACTTTTCTTATTGGCGTCGGTGGCCTCCATCATAGCATTATGTATAGCGCTGAAATTTTCACTTACTTATTATCCCAAGGAGTTGTCAACATCCCTCTACAGCTCTTAATCCTCTTCGTCTGTATTATCGGAAACCTGATCGGTGGCGTTGTTTTCGTTGGCCTACTCAACTATGGCCACATCACTAATGAATAACACCACAACAGTTTCAAGGTAACGGTTCATTCTTTGCCAAAGATTCTGGAGAGGCAATAAAATGAGTATGACCTACCAATGTACACCACTGTAAAGAAACGGCTTAACACAGGCCCAAGTATGAAGTAAACAATGAACCATTCGATTAAGCTTCGTTTTCTATGCGGTAGTCTTGGATTTTAGCTAAGAGCTCTTTAATTGAATAAGGTTTCTTAAGAAAAATAAAGTTTGGCAAACCACGATAAACATTGAGTGACTCATAATCGCTATAACCAGTATTAAAAATAATGAATTGTTGTGGATTAATTTTAAAAATCTTTTTTGTTAATTCAATTCCATCCATTTCAGGCATCACTCCATCGATCACGGCCAAGTCAATCGCAGAAGGGTTTTGCAAATAAATATCGTAGGCCTTTCGCCCATTTGACGCCTCAAAAGTTCTAAAACCAAATTCTTCAAATGTTGTGCAAAGAATCTCTCTTAAGATGGGGTCATCTTCTGCGACTAATATTCTTTTCACTTTCTTTTCTCCAGCGGGTTCTTCCACCAGTTTTAAATCTTCAATTCTTAATTTTTCCTTTTCAACATCTTGGCCGAATTCTTTAATTAATAAAAAAATATTGAGCAGGATATGATCCTCTTCTTCTTTATTTTCTATTTTAAAGTCACTATCCATTTGTCTTAGAAGACCAAAAGTCTCTAAAATCTCCAGTCCTTCTTCATCAAGAAAAAGCTCTTCATCACAGGTTTTTTCTTTTTCGTATTTTCTAAATAACTTTCCGAGCTCATCTTCATAATGAAATTGTAATTGTATTTTAGCATAATCAGGAATTTCTCCCATCAATGGCGCACCTTTCCCCATCGCAAGAATTTCATTATCGAGGGCCTTTTGAATATTAACTTTAATCAAAAAACTACTCTTTTTTTTCTCCAAAATTTTAAGTATTAGATTCATAAAGATATGACGTAAAAATTGGCCATTCCCATGAACCAAAACATCATCAACATTTTCAAAATGACAATTAACCTCGACGTCCTGATGGGTGAGATTATCGAGCTTGCCAAAAACATCTTTGACCAATTGGCAAAGTGATATATTTTCCATTTCCATCTTTTTCGTTTGGGCATAAGACAGAAGATGATCCATATCAGAGTCAGACTTAGATAGATCATCCATCACCTGGTCCATGTAATTATTGACCATCTTATCATCTGTCAGTCCTTTAACCTTACGTATCGCCGATCGTATAGCGCCATGGCGATCTCCCTGGCGGCGAGAAAGTCCGAGAACGAGGTTTCCTAAAATTTTTCTTTGCTCTGCCTCTAGTGTTTGCTTGAGCTTAGACTTGCGTTCACACATAAACGCCCATTTTTGTAAATTATAGCGAATAATGCGATGAAGTGATTTATAGTTCAGGTCACCTTTCACGATATAGGATAAAATATTTTCCGAACTCACTTGTCTAAAGAGAGTTTCGTCAGCAAAGCTTGAAAGGATTATTATCGGCACATATTCAAAATTTTGGCGAAAGTATTCTAATAACTCTACAGAGCTTACGCCCTCAAGAAATAAATCGAGAAAAATAATATCAATTTTTTCAGATTCTAAGATATTGATCGCGTCTCGTAAACGCTTCGCATGATAGGTCTTGTAGTGCTTAACAGTGGCCCCAAGAAATATTTTGGCCTCTTTTGAGTCAGCATCTATTAAAAGAACTTTTTCCATAATTTTTCCCCGAAAGCTCTTAATATCATCCGTAAGGTCAAGAGGAATTGTAACTAAAAAGCCCCCTCATGAGGAGAGGGGGAAATAAATTCTATTTAGCTATAAAGGAAAAATCTGTTTTTGTCTTATCTTTTTTGCCCAATAAAACTTATTTTTCTAAAATGGGATGTCATCAGCTGTAAAATTAGAGTCTGTCGAGACATCATAGTTCTGATCCATCATATTATCGCCACCAGCTGGTGCTGGGCCTTGCTGATATGAATTAGCATTCTGCGCCTGACGCGGTCCACCAGCCTGAGCCTGGCCACCTAAAAACTGAATATTGCGAGCGTTAATTTCTGTTGTGTAGCGCTTTTGACCATCTTGGCCATCCCAAGAACGAGTCTGCAAACTACCTTCAACGAAGCATTGACGCCCTTTTGCCAAATATTGATTACATAATTCGGCCAGCTTTCCCCAAACGACAACACGATGCCATTCTGTTCTTTCCTGCTTTTGGCCAGCTTTATCATTCCAAGACTCACTAGTTGCCAACGAAAAATTACAAACTGCTGCACCGGAAGGTGTGTACTTAAGCTCAGGATCTTGTCCTAAACGACCAATTAAAATTACTTTATTAATACTCATTCATACCTCCGTCTTACTCCAAGGAACCTTATTGATAATAGCCTTGAAGCACTGATTAAAACTTATTCCAAAATTTAATGTCTGAGAACATAACGAATTCATCCTTTTTTTAGAAGCTAAACTTTCTTGCTTTTTCCATCATTGCTAAAAATGATCGAGTACTAAAAAGTTAAATTCTTGATAATATATAGTGAGTATAAGGATACGAAAATTAATTTATAAGAAGGGTGTTAATTATTTTCTTTCTGCATCTCGTCATCAATGACAACTTCTTCCTTAATTGTAGGATTTTTATTTTCCCAAAATTCCATCACAAGCCGACGGGCCACTTTAACATCGCGCTTATACCAAGAGGCATCAAAGCCACAATGGGGACAAGGAATCTCCTTACGAAACAACGCCCGCACGCTAATTTCAAAACACGCCCAATAGAAAAAGATTGAAAAAATCCCGCGCCAATCGGCCCAAGGATAGGCACAAAGAGTTGTTACCAAAGTGAGCATCGCAATTTGCAATACATTATTTTTGGATAACCCAGGTTTCCCAGCAAAAGCGCGTTCAGTGCGACAAAGAGGGCAATAAAACTCCATTGACGGATTCTTAAAGCGATAAGGTCTTTGTTCTAATGGGTTATGCACTTTGGAGATATTCTTCATCATTCCAACCTGTTCCTATCAATTATTTTAGCT
>JBFGZE010000025.1:0-33834 GCA_041586955.1 Bacteriovoracaceae bacterium | reverse complement strand
TTCTTAGTTGCTTTTTTAGCAGCTTTTTTCTTAACGGCCATTGACGTCCTCCTGGTTTTAAATACTTGTTTAAAGAATAAACATAAATTTGTTTTAACGCAAACAAAAAAACACAGTTTTTATCTACTCTTCAAACATAAAAACATTTTTCTTAGTTAAAAATACTTTCGGAAAAAATTAAAGTTCACTTTATTTTTTTTTTTGATAATTGCTTTCACGCCCATTAATAAAGCTTCTTATTTTGTAAGAACAAAAAATGTGAACACTCAAATCACAATGGTAGAGCCTTTTCACGCTCTAGATTAGGTGAAATTTTTTATTAGAATTTATTATTATTTTTTTTTGGGAATAGGAAAAAAAATCCCTACGAAGGCATTTTACAGAAGGAAAAATGCCTCATTTTATGGCCAATAAGCCTTTATTCTTCTTTTAAAAAAATAAATTGTAGCTCGTCATTCGCGTCTATATCTATTATCGCCTTACCACCTTTCACTAATTTTCCAAATAGAATTTCTCGTGATAAAGGCTTCTTCAATTTTTGATCAACTAGTCTCTGAAGAGGTCTAGCACCCATTTTAGGGTCATATCCCTTTTTCGCTAACCATGATTTTGCGGCTGAAGTCACTTCAATTTCCACATTTTTTACCATTAATTGTGCTTCAAGTGCCGTCACAAACTTTTCGACAATATTCATGATTTGCGCTTCTTCAAGCTTATTAAAATGAACGATTGCATCTAATCTGTTACGAAATTCGGGTGAAAATTGATTCTTTAATGCCAGATCTCTCTTTGCATGCCCCAATTGCACACCTTTTCCTAGCCCGATACTGCCACTTTCCATATCTTTTGCACCTGCATTGGTGGTCATTATGACAATACAGTGGCGAAAGTCCGTTACGCGGCCCTGAGAATCTGTTAGCTTTCCATAATCCATGATTTGTAGAAGGATATTATAGAGGTCGGTATGCGCTTTTTCGATTTCATCCAATAAAAGCACACAATGAGGGTTCTTTTTTAAGGAATCAGTTAAAAGACCACCTTGATCAAAACCCACATAGCCTGGAGGCGCTCCAATCAACTTAGAGACAGAGTGTTTTTCCATATACTCAGACATATCAAATCGTTCGAGATGACAATCCAATTGCATCGCCAATTGGCGAGCGAGCTCTGTCTTCCCTACTCCTGTTGGTCCAGCAAATAAAAAGTTGGCCAAAGGCTTATTTGCATCTCGTAAACCGGATTTGGAAAGCATAATGGCATCAACCACGACGTCTAAGGCCTGATCTTGGCCAAAAATCATTCGTTTCAATGATGGCATAAGGTCTTTTAGTTTAGTTATTTCATCACTGGCAACGGAAATCTTGGGAATATTTGCCAATTTTGCCACAATCGACTCAATATCTTGCTTTGTAACGTGAGTTTTTCTCTCTTCCGGTTCCATTAATTGAAAGCTCGCACCAATTTCATCCAGAACATCGAGAGATTTATCAGGGTTTTTCCGATCAGGTAAATAACGGCTCGTTAAGTCTACACAATCCTTTAATACAGAATCAGGATAGGTGACTTGATGAAAATCTTCAAATTTACTTTTAAGACCTTTTAAAATGCGTAAATTATCCTCCTCAGAAGGTTCATGAACATCAACCTTTTGTAATCGGCGATTAAAGGCCGGGTCTTTTTCAATAAACTTGCGATATTCTTCATAAGTGGTTGACCCTAGCACCTTAATTTGTCCTCGAGTCAGGGCCGGTTTTAATAGATTACTAGCGTCCATACTGCCACCATTAGTCGCACCAGCTCCCATTAAAGTATGCATTTCATCAATAAAAAGAATTGGCTCACGCCCTTCTTCCTTCCTTTGCGCCAATTCCTTAAGCACTCTTTTAAAACGCTCTTCAAAATCACCACGAAATTTTGCTCCCGCTAATAGTGATGCTAAATCAAGAGAATAAATTTCAGCTTTTTCTAATATCTTTGGTACTAATTTCTTTTCAATGGAAGAAGCGAGACCTTCGGCCAAGGCAGTTTTCCCCACTCCCGCCTCCCCCACCAAAAGAGGGTTATTTTTACGGCGGCGGCATAAAATTTCCATCATGCGCTTCAATTCATCTTTTCGGCCAATAAGAGGATCGAGTCTGCCCTTTTGGGCCAATTGGTTCAAGTTAATACAATACTGTTCAAGCGCTTTACTTCCCTTTCTAAGCGAATCCCCTGGTTGAGGGGCATCAATGAATTGCTCTTCTTCTGATACACCTTGAGTATCCATTCCAAGGCTAATCAATTTAACAATACTAAAACGACTGATTCCTCTTTTTTCTAGGGTATAAAGAGCAAATGATTCTTTTTCTTGAAACATCGCGACTAATAAATTGATACCACGAATATCTCTTTTTCCGGCCGATTGCACATGAATAGCGGCCCGTTGAATGACTCGTTGAAGTCCTAAACTAATTTCTGGTTGGTAACTAATTCCACTTTCTCGCGCCAAACGGCGTAAATCTTCATCAACAAATTGTTTTTTGCTTAATTCTTCAATACGATCTTGCGTAAGGATCGAGAAGTTTTCTTCATCGTTGATAAACTGATCCAATTCTTCACGAATTTCTTCCACATCAGCACCACTCTCCTGCAAGATCTCTCTCACTTGGGCATCTTCCAGCATGGCGTAGAAAACGCCTTCTAGCGTGAGATACTCATGCTTTAATTCATTTGCCTTTTTAATGGCAGAATTTATGATCATTTCAAGTTTTTGTGACATCATAGATATCCTCGCTAAACAGGCTCCATAGTACACATAAGAGGGTGACCGTTTTCTTCAGCTTCTCTTCGCACTTTGTCCACTTTTGTTTCCGCAATTTCGTGAGTAAAAACCCCACATATCCCCACTCCTTTGTGGTGAACCTGAAGCATTATAGCATGAGCTTGCTCTGCATTTTTAGAAAAAAACTGCTGCAGTATATAAACCACAAACTCCATGGTCGTGTAATCATCATTGTGGAGCAAAACTTTGTACCGTTTTGGTCGCTTCGTTTTGTTCCGTTCAATAGTGGCAATACCACCTTCCTCTTCTGGGCGTTCTTTTGTCGACATAATAATAGGCATCCATTTTTTACGAGTACTCACATCGGTCTCCATTCCCATAATATAACAATAGCGAAAGGAAATTAAGATTTTTTGATAACTCTCTTCGCAAAAACGTCTTTAATTGTCTAAGATGAATAAGAAACTTTAAAAATTGAGGAAAAATATGACCTTTTGGGATCTTTTTAGCGCCGGTCACTCGAAAAATGATTATCGCTCACGCTTGCATGAAAAAATATCAAAATTAATGCCCGACTCCACAAATGAAGAGCAAATTCTTGTTGCTTGTGTCGCAGGTCTCCATGCACGTATCGCTTACTCCGATTTAAAGGTTCATAAAACAGAAGTCAAAGATATGAAAGCAAGCCTTACTCGTTGGTCACACCTCGATCAACAGATGGTCGAGGCAATAGTCACTCTTTCCCTCGAAGAGGTGACGGAATTAGCAGGACTAGAAAATCATAAATATTGTGATCCTCTTAATGAAATCCTCGATAATAACCATAAGTATCAGTTATTGGAGTCGCTTTTTCATTTGGCCGCTGCTGATGGCCATGTCGAAGAATGTGAAACAGAAGAAATTCGGATCATAACCCGTGGCCTTTTACTAGAACAAAACCATTTTTTAGCGGCGCGTGCGACAGTCCTCGACTACATTAAATCATTAAAAGCGCAATAATGACTCTTTAATTGCTTAAAGCGCTTTTCCCCAAGCTCGTGCTGCCCTTGAAATGAACACATGAGATCATCACGATCCAATTCATAATAAATTAATTCACGCGTATCACGGTCGTAGAATTCGACATAACAATCCGGAAAGCCTAAAGAATGGCCAATTTCGTGAGCAATAACCAAGCGGGCACGATCTTTAGTTTTAACCTGGCGGCCCAAATAAATACTTCTCTGACCTAACCCATGAACATGACTGATATTATTTTTTGCTTCTTCTAAAAGAATTCCCTGCTCATCCCAAAAAACCTGTACCTCTAAATTGGAATAAGACCATTTGCTCTCTATCGCCTCCTTTATTTCCTCCGCATTCAAAGGCCAACTGGCCGGCAACTCAGCAAGAGAGAGCGGGATTTGCAAAATAAGCTTATCTCCTTCCTGCTCACAATTAATTAAGTTATTTTTGTGACGAATAATAAACATTTTACGCCATATCTTCTTTTCAAATTTTTGATACCAATGATCGACAAAATCACGTAAGCTTCCCTGTCTTTGATAAAACAATGCCTCAGATAAGCAAATAGTTCGTGATTTAAACTTAGCACATAAGTCACTCGCCAATTCCATTACTAATTGACCGCGGTTGAGAGGTTGATTGGCATCTTTCATTGCCTTAATGGTTAAAAACGCTCGCCCATCATACTCTTGTCGCTCGACCATTTGTGTTTTCTGACAAACACGCGCCTGCCAGCGATTCAACATATGCTTAATGGTATTAAATGATCTCAAGCTCTCACCTAAAGGCGCTCCTTTCAATAAAAGTCGCTCTAAATAATCAAGTGCATGATCGATAATCGAAGTATTGATTTTCATGGCCTGATCGGGAGAAAAGTTTAAAGGGCCAGTTACGCTTTGGCCTAAAAAGCCATATTTACTCTTTATTTTATCTAAGCGGGCCTTTTGCTTTTGGAATTGATCAATTTCTTGACTACTACAATTGGACAAAAAAGGATCTTTAAGAGGTGGTGAGGAAGTTTTTTGAGGTCCAATGGGGCCGATACAGGAGAAGAGCGATAAAAAGAACAATCCCCATAGGTAATTAAAATGTCTAAACTTTTGACATAAAATCATTAATTCTCACAATAAAGGCGTCTTCGGCCTTTGGTTTCACTCTTTATTGCCTTATTAGTTCAATTCTGATGCCATCTTTAATAATGGAATTTGAGTTTTTGCATGACTTTTTTGGGCAGCATAGATTCATACTAAGCTAAGAGCAATGCTTACCCTAATTGGTTAAATGCGAGCACCTAAAAACATAGGAACTTTGAGTGGAGTGGTGAAAAAATTTTGAGAAATTTTAACACCATTGATGAGGTCCAGTTATTGAGTTAGCTTTTTTGATGATTTTTTCATTAATCTCTTGCGAGCGCGCTCCTCTTTCTTATATTCGTAGACAAATTTAAGAACATCGGCCGGCTCGGCGCGCTTGCGATAATCGGGATCGATAAAGGCATAGATAATTTGCCCGCGTTGATTAATCACATAAGTACCTGGCATAGGGAGTTCATTATTATTATTCCCTTGAGATCGCGCTAAATTGATGCCAAAGCTCTTATAGAGCTTGGTGGTTCCTTCATCTAATTTAAAGGCAATTCCCATTTTTTTGGCGATCGCATTATCCTTGTCCCGATAAATATCAAAACCTAAACGCAATTTATCTTTTAATTTGCGAATTTCCCGATAGGAATCAGGCCCTACAGCAATAATCTGCGCGCCGGCCTTTTCAAAATCGATGCGGAGTCTTTCATATTCTTTTAGCTCTAATTTACAATAGCTGCACCAGCCACCACGATAGAAGGTGAGAACAAGAGGAGCATTTCGGTATAATTTTTTGATAGAAACTTCATGACCTTTTCTTTTAGACAAGTAAAAAGGTGGAATATACTGGCCCGTTTTAATGGCCTTGGCGACAATACCGCTACTTTTAAGATCTTCAATTCCCTTTTTCATGGTTTGTACCACGTCGGAGGTAATAGTCATTTTTTTCTTTTTCTCATCAATTTGCTTTTGTAAATTACCGACAGCATGGATTGTCGAAATGCTAAAAGTAATCGCCAAAAATAAAGTGAAAAATTTCATTGATTCTCCTTAAAGTGTAGTTCAAATGGATTATATCAAAAGATGACTCCGCAGATGCGGCGCACTGCTTCTTTATTGAGATTGCTATTGGCCACTCTTCTATTTAATAATAAAGAGATGAAAAAGCACTATCTTCTTATTTTTGCCATTATTGCCCCCTTGATCCTACTCTACACTTTAAGCGGACCGATTCCCCAAGATCAGGCCTACCACTCCTTTGCCGATCAAAGGTCATTTTTTGGCCTTCCCAATTTTTTTGATATCTTTAGCAATATCTTCTTTTTTATTCCTGGAATTTTAGGCATTCGCCTTTGCATGGCCAAAAATGCTCAATTCAATATCTCGTGGAAGCTTTTCTTCCTATCAGTCTGCCTGGTCGCTCCGGGCTCAGTATTTTATCATTATGGGCCTAACGACTTTGCAATGATATGGGACCGTCTCCCCATGACCCTGGCGTTTACATCACTAACAGTCGCTATCTTAACAGATACCTTTCATTGGAAATATGAAACACCACTCTTAATCGCTCTGCCTCTGGTGGGAGCCTATAGCATCCTTCATTGGCAGATTTTTAACGATCTCAGGCCTTATGCTTGGGTTCAGCTAACACCTATTATCTGTGTGCTATTATTGGCCTGCCTTTATAAAAAAAACGGTTTAACACCCAAATATCTTTTTTTGACTTTTTTCTTTTATTCAGCCGCCAAATTAACAGAAAACTTTGATCTTCAAATTTTTCAATTCACCAACTTATGTTTCAGTGGGCATTCTATTAAACATATTTTGGCCGCAGCTGCTGTTTATTGCCTTTATTTAATGAAAAAATCAAAGTTATCATCGAGCAAGTAAAGGATACCCATAACCCAAAAAATCAGTGATGGAAAAAGAGTTCGTTAGACTCGAAATGATTATGGTAAATATCACCTTGGACTTCCAAGACATTTATGACTTATTCTGAAGATGACTTTTGAATTATTTTGATAGGGTAATTTTATAATAGGGCCAGTCACCAAAGCAACTGACCCTATACGCTTATGGGCTTAAGCGGCTTCTTCTATATAATCTTCGTCATATTCGGCCCACGCCATTTCGGGGTCAAGAATGACTAAGTCAGCTCCCTTACGATGCATTCTATTTTTAAAAATTTCTTTTTTCTTATTTAATTGGCGCTCAAGTTTATTGATTGCCTGATCGATTGTTTTATACATTGTCTGTGATTTGCCGGTTGCATGACATTCAATTGAAGGCCCGACTAAATCTATTTCAGCGTAATGGTAGTTATCTTTAATATAACAGGACCATTTAACATGCGTCTTCCCTCCTAAATATTTGGCCAACTTCTGCGATTTTTCCTGGATTCTTTCATCAAGGCTTGGTGTGTGCTCCAAGTTGATAAAGGAAACTGTAATTTTCATACTCTCTCCTAACCTAAGGGCGGAACTAGCACTTTATTGTGCTAGGTACCTATTTTTTCTTTCTCTTTGATGATGATAAAATTCCCAACATTTCGCGGTACTTCGCAACAGTTCGGCGGGCAACCTTAACATCATCACGGCTTAATAAATCTGCAATTTTCTGATCGGATAATGGCTTTTTCGGGGCCTCATTAGCGATCAATTCTTTAATTTTAATTTTAAGGACTTCACCGGAGACATCGATTCCTCCATTCTTACCGCCAATCCCCGCATTAAAAAAATACTTCAGCTCGAACAAACCAATAGGTGTATGCATATACTTATTAGTTGTCACTCGAGAGACTGTTGATTCATGCATACCTATTTCGTTGGCAATGTCTTTAAGAATCATCGGTTTGAGATATTTCGATCCTTTCTTAAAAAAGTCCTGTTGTTGGCTAACAATTGCCTTGGCGACTTTATTAATTGTCTTTTGTCTGTTTTGAATAGATTTGATTAACCATAGGGCCGAGCGCAGCTTATCTTGGACATAATCCTTGGCCTCTTTGGCGCCAGCAGAATCTCCCTTTGTTTGTAACATTTGTTGATACAGCTGAGATACCTTTAAACGCGGAACCCCTTCATCATTAACCTTTACAACAAATTCTCCACCAACTTGCACCACATAAATATCAGGAACCACATAATGAGTTTTCTGATTAGACACTTGCCGGCCTGGCTTAGGATGAAAGTTTTTAAGGACCTCTTCCGAATATTTTACTGACTCCTCGGAAACACTGAGGGCCTTGGCTATTTTCGCCTGATCTTTATTGCGTAGATCCGGCAAATGGTCACGAATGATTTTTTCTAATAAAGGTGAACGCTCCTCGGCGATACGCGCCTGGGCCAAAAGACAATCGACCAGATTTTCGGCACCACATCCAACGGGGTCTAGGCGTTGAACAATTTCCATAATATTAAAAGCACGATCACGATTAAGTTCAGATTTTTCAATTAATTCTTCAAAGGGCACTTCAAGATAACCGTCATCATTTATATTATGGATGATAGTTAGAGCAAAGTTGAGATCATCAGCTCCCAGATCTTCCATTCGCAATTGCCATTCGAGATGCTCCACCAAAGTCTGGCCAACGGTAACCATATTTTCATAATTAGGCATCTCGTCCATATCAGCGGTGGCCATATTGGGCGTAGATGAATGGCTATTATAAGTTTCTATATAGTTTTGCCAATCAAAGTCGTCTTGTTTAACGACTCCCTCCTCATTAAAATTATCTGAGGATGCTTCTTTATTCTGATTCTCAAGGTTTTCGCCGCTATAATCTTCGGCATTTTGACTAGGTTCAATCTCTTCCAGCATCGGGTTTTCAACCATTTCCTCGGCGATAACATTGGTCATCTCTAAATGAGTTAAGGTGAGAAGCTTAATGGCCTGCTGCAATTGCGGAGTCATCATCAAACTTTGCGATTGCTTTAAACCTTGCTGTAATTTAACTGCCATACAATGACCTCAAAAGGTTATGGCGAATTACATCCTGAATTCTTCCCCTAAATAGAACTTCCTTGCTCTGGGATCGTTAATGATTTCGTCGGGCCTGCCACTGACAAGTAATTCCCCACTATTCATAATATATGCTCGATCAACAATACCAAGGGTCTCCCTGACATTATGATCGGTAATCAAAACTCCAATATTCCGAGTTTTTAATCCTTTAATAATTTGCTGAATATCGCTCACCGCTAAAGGGTCAACACCCGCAAAGGGTTCATCCAGCAAAATAAATGCGGGCTCCATTCCCAGCGCCCGTGCAATCTCCACTCGTCGCCGCTCCCCTCCAGAGAGAGCGCCACCTTTAGAAGTGCGTATATGATCTAATCCAAAATCTTGGATCAAATTATTTAATAAGTTTTTCTTCTTGGTTTTCGGAATTGGTCGGTGCTCCAGGGAAGCATATATATTTTCTTCCACCGTCAAATCTCGAAAAACCGATGCCTCTTGAGGCAAATAACCCACGCCCTTTGTGGCCCTAATATGAATCGGGAAAGTGGTTAAGTCTTCCCCTGATAAATTAATGCAACCATTATCGGTTTTCACTAACCCAACCATCATATAAAATGAGGTTGTCTTTCCTGCGCCGTTAGGGCCCAAAAGTCCCACTATTTCACCTTGGGTAACCTTTAAACTTACATCCTTAACCACCATGCGGCCATTATAGGATTTTTGTAAATTTTTGGCCTCTAAAACTTTTTCCATGTTATTTCACCCTAAAATTGGTAAGAGCATCATCCACTTCAACAACTTCAATATCCTCTCTCAGCGTTATGCGATTCCCTTTGATCATATCATTTAATTGATAGACTTTGGGATACCCTGTCAGCACCAATTTCCTTTCACGCATAAATCCTTCAAGTTTTTCACTAAAGGCCTTACGCGTATGGAGTTTTCCTTGAATTTCAACTCTCTCCACTACTTTCACATCGTCAACAAGTACAAAATACTTGAGCTTTTTATTATAGTTTTCCAAGAAAACTTCACCTTTTCGGGCAGTTGCATCCGTTTTTTTGCGACTGACCCGAACATTGCCGTCTAAGGTCGCTTTCTCTATATTAAGATCCAAAAAAACAGTATCTCCAGCAAAGGTGATCCTCTCCTCATAGAGGCGACGCCGAAAAATCATCCCCTCTACATTACCTTCGTAACGGGCCTTATTCGATTTAGGCCAAAATCTTAAATCCTGGGATTTAATTTTAATCTTACCACCATCTTTTAGGGATCGATGTTCAGACTTCACCTTTCCCATGGCATGAACCCCTCCTCGCTTCACGTCATAAACAATTTCGTTAGCGGAAATACTCGAGTTCGCTGTATAGACTTCAACATCACGCTCTAATCGCAATTCACCTGGCCCATTTTCAAATTTTCCCAATTTGCCTTTAAAGAAGATAGTTTCACCTTCACCTTTAGGTAGAACCTCACCTGAGGGGCTGACAAAAAGAAAATAATCTTTGCCACTCAACATTAATTCCTTACTTTTTAATTTAAAGTCTTTGCTTTTTTCGCCAATAGAAAAATAAGTGGCATGGGTAAAATAACTTTGAGCGGGCATTTGCTCTTTACTGCCAGCTGCACCTAGAGCATAGTTCTGTACTTCAAAATCACCTAAAAAGGCGAGTAAAACCAAGGAAAGGGACCCTAATCCAAAAGAGAATAAAATAACACGCCGCAGATTCATAGACCCCTCAAATGTCCCATAATTATAGCATACTATAGACTTTTATCGCCATCGGCGTTTGCAATAAGATTTTCCTTTATGCTATTCTTGCGCTTCTAATTTTGAGGATTTCAGTGCTTAAGGAAAAGATGTGAAGGCAATAACTCTGCAGAATCTCGTCGAGCAAGGCGTAAAGCTCACCCCTATGATGGAACAATTTTACGCTATTAAAAAACTCTATAATGAACATTTAGTCCTCTTTCGCATGGGTGATTTTTACGAATTATTTTTCGAAGATGCAGTTCATGCGAGTAAAGTTCTCAACATTACCCAAACCCATCGCGGAAAATTAGGGGAAATTAAAATCCCTATGGCCGGTATTCCTCACCATGCCGCCTCGGCCTATATTGATCGCCTCACCAGCGTTGGTCTCAAGGTTGCCATTTGTGAACAAGTAGAAGACCCCAAAGAGGCCAAGGGCATTGTTAAACGCGCCGTTACTCAGGTGGTCAGTCCAAGTATTCCCTATGACCTTGATAAGGCCGACAGTAAAGAGGCCCGTTATATGATGGCCGCCAGCAAAATTGGTGAGCAGTTTTTCCTTATTAGCTTGGACTTCACTACCGGTGAATTTGAGGGGCGAATCATAAGCTCTAAACAAAAGCTATTGGAGGCGATCCAATTACGTATGCCCAAAGAATGGGTCACCTTTATGGGTCAATGGGAAGATTTCCCCGAATGGTCTACTCTGATGGAGACCAAGGGCATCTTAAAAACCCACCTGAGCAAAGATTATTTTGATGAGCAGTTCACTGAAATTTATATTAGTAAATTAATTCCCAATTATAAAAGAGACCGTATCCTTAAAAAGAGCCCGGGGCTTTTAGGCCCTATGGGCGCTCTCGCCTATTACGTTCTCTCCACTCAACAATTAGATGAATTATTTCATTTAAGGCCCTTTCGGATTATCAATCCAGAAGGCCACCTTCAGGCGACTCTCCCGACTCTCCAAGGGTTAGAAATCCTCCCCAAGAATCGTGAGACTTATAAGGACTCGCTTTTAGGGTTTATGGATAAGACCAAATGTTCAATGGGTGCCCGCTCTCTGCGCCACCTTTTTCTTGAACCCTTAATGGATCTCAAGGAAATTCAAAAACGCCAGGCCTTTATTGGCGATCTTGTCACAAACCCTGATCGCATGGAAGAAATAAGAGAAATTCTCGCACCGATTCGTGATATCGAACGCATCCTGGCAAAAGTCTCAACCCAGAAAATGACGGCCAGTGATTTGGTGAATCTAAAAGAAGCGGTTCTCCAATACAACCTCTTGATTCAAGAATTAAAACAAGTGCCACATTCCTGGCTTAGGCCCTTGCCCAATAAAAAAATTATAGCGCTCCAAGAATTATCTGATGAAATCATCGGAACAATTAATGAGGAAATTGGGGCATCCCTCGATAAAGGTAACCTGATCAAACCAGGTTTCAACAAAAGTCGAGATCGCCTCGCCCGCTTAACCACATCTGCTCAGGAAGAATTAACTCAACTAGAGGAGCGCTACCGCCAAGAGACGGGAATTCTCAAACTAAGAGTCAAATCCAATAATGTTGCTGGATATTTTATTGAAGTATCAAAACTTCATAGTGATAAAATGCCGAAGCATTTTCAGCGTCGCCAAACATTAGTCAATTCAGAGCGCTATTCGTCAGACGAATTGATCTCCTTTGAAAAAGATATGTTATCGGCCAAGGATAAACTTGAAACTCTTGAGCGAAAAATATTTCGCGACTTGGTCAAAAAAGTGGCGCAACTCGCTGATCACTTCCTGGAATTGTCCCAATTCATTGGTCTACTTGATGCCTTTACATCATTGGCCTGGGTTGCCTTTCAGGAGGACTTTAAGAAACCTACGCTAACGGCCAATAAAAAGGTTTTAGAATTAAAAGGTGCCTGGCATCCCCTTATTAAATCAATTATTAAAGATCAATTTATCTGCCATGATATTCAATTAGATAAAGAAAATTATTTTGGTCTTATTACCGGTCCCAATATGGCCGGTAAAACGACCGTGATGCGTGAAGTAGCGATCATTCAACACCTGGCCCAATTGGGATCTTTTGTCCCCTGTGATCAGGCCAACTTAGGTGTTTGCGATTATCTCTTTAGCCGCTTAGGTGCGAGCGATGATATTCTTAAAGGTCAATCAACCTTCATGGTTGAAATGGCAGAAACGGCAGAAATCCTACGCCACGCTTCTGAACATTCACTTGTTATTCTTGATGAAGTTGGCCGCGGAACCTCAACCTTTGATGGACTCAGTATTGCCTGGGCGTTAGTTGAACATTTCGTCAATGAAATTAAGCCCATTACTCTCTTTGCGACCCATTACCATGAATTAATTGAAGTGGCCGAAGAACTGGAAGGGGCGAAAAACTTTACCGTTGAAACCCATAATGAAAATGGTGATGTGCAATTCCTCTATCGTCTTATTGAGCAAGGGGCCTCCCAAAGCTTTGGGCTTTATGTCGCTAAATTAGCAGGTATCCCGCAATCTATTCTCAAGCGTTCAGAAAATCTTTTAGGTCACCTAGAGGATCAAGACAGTCAAAGTCCTGTCGCCTTTTCACAGACTATTGCCATTCCTCCAGAAGAAATCATCCCCTGTCTTCAAACCCTACCAGGCACTCAATTATGCTTTTTGGGCCAAGAAAATATAAACCCTCCACAAATCCCCGAGTATCTTACTCAACTGGAGGAAGAAATTTCCAAGCTGGATCCGATGCATTTAACTCCTATTCAAGCACTTAGCAAGTTGGATAATATCAAACAGCAAATGCTTCAAGGCAAGGCCCTTCATTAATCAAGTTTGGCCTTAATTTTCCGAAAAGAGATTTATGACCGAGACTAAAACTGGCCATATTCTCTTTTTTAAACCCACGCGTCCCTTTCAGTCGAAAAAGGTTCTACGCAAAAGAGTTTATGCCTTTATCATCGACCTATTTGTTATTTCTCTTATTGGCCAATTAATGGTGAATAGCTTTGAAGAGTATGTGCAATTACACTTATTCGGCCTAGCGGGGAAGACTCAATGGAATATTCTCAATCATACCAGTCATCATCACCTTAGATTTGTTCTTAATTCTATTAACTTGTTTGGTTATTTCTTTTTAAGTTTATATCTCTCAAGTGGCCAAACTTTTGGAAAACTACTCATGGGGTTGCGAATCGTGAACAGACGACAAGTCTTGAAACCATTAACAATGAAAGATGCCCTGCTTAGAACCACCGCTTATTATATAAATTATACTCTTTTTTGCTTGCCCTTTTTTATCTCATTTTTTAGACGTGATAAATCCGGCCTTCCGGATATGCTCAGCGCAACCTATAGTATCCCACAAGAAAACTACGATCGTTTCCTGGCCAGTTATCATGGCCAATTAAAAATGGAAGCAGAGGCGAAAGAGACCCAAAGGGACTTTTTCGCGGCCTAAGAGTTGTTAATGATTAATGCCGCAAAAATGGAGAAGATTAAGTCCGATTTTCTCATTCATTCGCCTTTCCACATCAATATCTAAAGGGCGAAAGTTGACTTCGCAAGTGACTGCGACTTTTGCAGAGAAGAGATGGCCTCCATAACATTTGAAATCAGATCCTCCTAAAACGGTATGGATATGAAAAAATGGTTTCCCCTCAAAAAGCGATAAATTACCGTCTAAGCTTAAAAGCTCCGCTTCTTCTGGCACCATCTTGCGGTCATAGGTTTTGCTCTTCAAATGATAAAAACCCAATTCCGTATCTTTTAAAGCGCCAATACCACTTAGATGCCCGGCCTTGAGATTCTCTTGTCGAGCAAACTCTTCTAAGCTGCCAAAAAGATCCTCGTCTTTATCAATTCGTATAAAATATCTGTCTTTATCTTTAAAATATTCCATTTAAATATTCTAGAACTGTCTTATCGCTAAGGCCAGAAATTAAGGTTACCTAACAATTATCTGCTCATTTGATTAATTCTTCTAAATGATACAATTTCGCATTATCATTCTTATCTACCTTTAAGTGGCTAAAAATGAAAAAGTAGTGAAAGCTTATGCTCATACTTATTGAAATCAAAATCGTGATGATTTTGATAGAAACTCATCTCAAGGCGTAATTCTTTATTGCGACCTAAGCTCAATGATTGGTCAAAATGTGTGACTTGATGAAACTTCAAGCGCTCATGCTGCCCGAGATCCCAAAAAGAATCAATAAAGAAATGATTTCGGTAGCGTCTTCCTTTAAAGTGCACGCCTAGACGAGCATTGGGCCCATAGCGAAAGTTATGATTAAAAAGATCATTATATTCAACTTGGGCCCCCCCAAGAGCATAAAGTAAAAGAGAGTCTGCAATAAGCTCAAAGGCATGCCCTCCGCGCCCCTGTAATCGCCATGAGCGACAGTCCAAGCAATTAAGATCATCAGGTGTAAATAATGTTAAACCAGCATCGTAAGAAAATTTTCTGGAAAATTCAGTCGAAGGAAAAAGTGAACCTATTGATAGCACTGTTAATTCATCTAATTGTAATTTATTTTTTAATTTATTCTTTTCAAAATAATAACGAAGCTTCGCTGAAAAACCTTCAATATGAGAATATTGGGGTTGACCAATATCATGTGATAGGAAGTCATGAAGAAATGGTCGTAACCAAATTTCTTGAAAGAGAGAATCTTTAACTGCCCCCATTCCTATCGCCACAAGATTATCCCCATGAGATAAGTCGGGCCGAGAGTCAGAGGTCACGCGGTCGAACTCTGTATTGTCAATAATAGGTAACCTTGAGCGCTGAATCAAAAGCTGAGTATAAAAACGTTGGTCTTCTCTTTTAAACTTTATAGGGTCTTTTTTCTTGGCCACCATAAAATTCCCCATCGCCACCTCAATAAGATAGGGATCTTTAATGTCCTTAACATCTACTTTCTTTTGAATCACCTGGTGGTATCTTTTCTTTTGTAATGATGTGAGAAAATTATATTGATGACGGAAGCGTTTAAAAAGCGAAGGCCTAAAATGAATGGCCTTAATCGCCCCATTAATTTCTGCTAGCGGCTTAATTGTTTCAGGAGGTGGAACAGTCATGGTCCAAGGATGAAGTAATTGCCAGTCCGGGCGCCCGACTTCAAATATTTTGAGTAAAAGCGATGAACAATTTTCATCCATAAAAAAATAGTCAAAATGAGTATTGCGCGAGAGTTCCCAAATATGAGCAAGCATCCGTCTGGTTTGCTCCACTGTGAAATTCAATTGAAATTCCCAAAGATCCCGGCTTTCCATATTATTATATTCATTGACCTTAAGGTAATAAGGCCCCATTTCAAATTTTCCAGGAAAACCGCCGGTCAGGCCTTTAATGATATATTCAATCGGATTGGGATCAGCAATTTGAGCGGAAAACCCCACGTAATAATCGAGAAGATCTAATTTTTTATTATTACCTTTTGCGTTCTGGATAGCAGCGGACTTTTTAGACACGATTTTAATAAAAGTATGGCCAAAGGTTGAAGCAGGGTTATTGGGAAAGCTACTGGTATAGACTAAGGACAGTGTTTGAGGGTCTAGTGAGCTTATCCATTGCTCAAAATCGGGACAAATGGCATTTTCTAACCCTGGGTCAAGATTCTTTTTAATATACTCAAAGCGAGCGGGAAAACGACAACGAGGATCATTATTTAAATCTTTAACGAGAGCCCTCTTTTTAAAAGCTTGATAAGATGCCTTAAGCTCTTGCAGCGGTTTATACTTCCCCTCTTTTGCAAAGAAAAAACTGACCGCATCAGCACGGCTTTCAAACCCACCCCAATGAGGTTCGTAATGCATAAGAGAATGCCATTGTCGTGATGTTGATATTTTTTTAAAGAGAGTTTCATCAAGCTCTGATGAAAAAGTGGGAAATGAAAATAGCAGAAATAAAAAAAGTCTCATAGAATAAAAATCTTATGAGACTTTCTTGGCATTGAAAACTAATTTATAAAACAACACAACCCTGAGCAAGTGATGAATTATTTTGAATCATTACTTCAACTTGCTTAACCAGCTGGATGGGCGTTTCACTTCTTCCTAATCGAGAAGAAAATTCACTCTTAGCAACCGATGAAAATTGCTCTATTAAATTATCTGAACATCCGACGGCCCGAGAAAAAGCGATCAAGTTTTCTCCACGCCCCTTGGACATTTCTGTCATTAATTCGTCAAAACTGACCGTCGCCATATGCTGCTTAAGCTTATGATTAAAAACGATACTATGTTGAGCACAGCCACTGGTTCCAGAAGTTGTGCCAAAAGGCAATGTCGAGGAATTCGTTGTTCCTCTTGTTGTACTTGAGACCATTGAATTACGAGGGGCCACGGCCCAACCCAGTCCACAACCACCAAGACTTTTATCTCCTTTCCCGGCCATAGCAATGGGAGAAATGAGAGTCGTTAAAATAATAAATAATAATAGCTTCATCAATTTTCTCCTCAATTAAACAGCACTTAAGCAATTATTGGTTAAAGTTTTATTGCTTTTAATGATATCTTGAATTTTTCTAATCGCTCGGGCCTGATCGTCAGAGGCAGGAAAAAAGATATCCCCAAAATTCTCTTGAACTTCTAAAGCAAAATGAGAAAAGACTCCGTCCTGGCAACCGAGGCTACGAGCGAGACCCTGAAGATATTCGCCACGGCCAGTTGAGGCGTCTGTTAATACGGCATCAATATTGGCATTCAGAAAGTGCAAGCCTCTCTTCTCGGCCTTTACAATAGAATGCTTAGCACAGCCAAATTTGCCTGAAGTCGTTCCCGTCCAATCAAGAATCCCACTATAAGATCCTCTAATTGTCGAGCGGGTACTAATCCCAACCATCGATTTTTTGTCGTAAACAAGATTAGCGAGACCACAACCATCACTAGAATCTGCAGCGAAGGCCGAAAGTGAATGCATTGCCAATACCATTGTCAATAATTTTAACATTTTGATTCCTCCATCCTTGGAAATTTAAGATGACTCAATGATAACTAAGATCTATATTAAAGTCTAATTCGGACTCTTCATCTTAATGACATAGAAGATCTGTAATAACCAAGCAAAGGAGGTCATTATGGCCGATCCTAAAAAAATAGTTCCAGAAAATACTCCAGGTAACCTATTTGTTGATCTAACCTGTATCGATTGTGATGTCTGCCGTAAATTGGCCCCCTCTATATTTGGCGAAGGCCCAGAGCATAGCTTTGTCAAAACCCAACCGCGCAATGAAGAAGAGGAATTAGATGCTGGCCGGGCCCTTATCTGCTGCCCGGTGGGGTCAATAGGTCAAAAGGAAAAAAGATCTCTCACCAAGGCCCATGATTCTTTTCCTCTCACCATCAACGATGATGTCTATCTTCTAGGTTATCATTCCAAGAAATCCTTTGCCGCCGAAAGTTATCTCGCGCGTCTTGGCACTCACCTTGTCATGATTGATTCTCCCCGTTTTTATCGCCCATTAGCGGAAAAAATCCAAACGCTAGGAAAAGTGGATTATATACTGCTCACCCATCGCGATGATGTAAGTGATTATGAACAATGGCGAAAGGCCTTAGGGGCCCAGGTTCTCATTCATGCTGACGATAGCGATGTGGTTAAAAACCCAGATATAGTGATAAAAGGAGAAGAAGAGGTAGAGATCACGAAGGATCTAAAGATCATCCCCACTCCAGGCCATACCAAAGGTCATCTCTGTTTTCTTTTACAAGATAAGTACCTTTTTACCGGCGACCATTTATATTATAGTCGCACAATGGGCGACTTTTATGCCACCAAAGATTATTGTTGGTATGATTGGGAAAAACAAAGAGATTCAATTGAAAAGCTCAAGGTCTATCAAAATGTCACTTGGATCTTTCCTGGGCATGGCCAATATAGGGCCATCAACCCAGGAGAATTACCTCAAATTACCAAAAGAGTTCTCAAGAATTACTTCTGATGAAGATCCCACTTAAAATGCAACTCTCTTAATTGCGCTTCGCCTGGGCTTGAAGGCGCCTGTGCCATTAAATCAGAAGCTTTTGTTGTTTTAGGAAAAGCGATCACATCGCGGATAGAATCAGTTTTCGCTAAAAGCATAATGATTCGATCAAGGCCAAAGGCCAGGCCACCATGCGGTGGTACACCATATTTCAGAGCTTCCAAAAAGAAACCAAATTGATGCTGGCACTCCTCTTCACTCATTCCTAATGCCTTAAACATTTGTGCTTGTACTTCATTTTGGTGAATTCTAATAGAGCCGCCGCCAATCTCATAGCCATTACAAACGACATCATAAGCTTCCGCGAGGCAATTACTCCAATTCTCATCTCCCCCTTCAAGAAAGGCCTGAAGATGATCTGATTTTGGTGAAGTAAAAGGATGGTGGCGTGCGACAAAACGCTCCTCTTCTTTTGCGTATTCAAATAGAGGAAAATCAGTAACCCATAACCAATGGTAACCGTCTTTTAGAAGGTTTAAATGCTGGCCTAAATAGCGACGTAAAGCATCGGCACTAGCGTGGACCACTTCACTATCAGTATCCGCGACAAAAAGCCACGTTCCATCACCTTTATCTTCTTTCAACTCCTCTAATTGGGCGAGAATCTCTGGGGTAATAAATTTTGAAATTCCGCCGCTAACAGAGTCTGCAGCTTGTTTAAAAAAGGCCACACCTTTACCTCCGTGGGGTTTCACCACGTCAGTCAATCCATCAACATCTTTGCGCGAAAAGCTACCCATTTCATTGGTAATAAAAATCGCTTTAATAAGTCCGTTATTATTGGCCGGGCCTGAAAGGACTTTAAACTCACTGTCTTTAAATAAGGAGGTGACATTCATATGCTTAAGGCCAAAACGTAAGTCAGGCTTATCACTGCCATACATTTCCATCGCTTGTTGAAAAGTCATGACAGGCATAGAAAAATTGTCTCCCTCGTCAAAAAGGTCCCCCAATATTTTTTCCACTAAAGACTTAATATAATCTTGAGAGACAAATGAGCATTCAATATCAATTTGAGAAAATTCAGGTTGTCTATCTGCGCGTAAATCTTCATCACGGAAACAACGGCAAATCTGGAAATAACGATCAGTTCCGCCAATCATTAACAATTGCTTGAGTGTTTGCGGGGATTGAGGAAGAGCATAGGCTTCTCCCGGGTGGACGCGACTGGGAACGAGATAGTCACGCGCGCCTTCAGGCGTTGATTTATAAAGGATAGGCGTTTCTACCTCGACAAACTTTTCATCACTAAGAATTTGGCGAACACGAGTTGTAACCTTCGAGCGCAAGGCCAAAATATCCTGGAGACGGGTGCTGCGTAAATCTAAATACCGGTACTTCAATCGTAAATCTTCAGATGCCTCAATTTGGCCAAATGGTAGGAAAGGAATTTCGTCAATATTATTTTGCGACAGGACTTCCAGCTCCTCCACTGAAACTTCAACAGCTCCGGTGGCCATTTTATTATTTTGAGCTTCAGCTGGTCTTAATTGAACCTTTCCCTTGGCCAAAATAACAGACTCAAGAGCACAGGACTTGAGGATCGAGAGATCTCCTTTAAATTCTTCAAAGCCTAATTGAGTCACTCCATACTTATCGCGAACATCAACAAAGTGGAGGCTTCCCAAATCGCGGTATTTATTTACCCAACCGCACAGAGTTACCGTTTGTCCGGCGTGTTCGGCGTTTAACTCGCCGCAATGGTGGGTTCTGAGTAAACCTTGTTTAATCTGTGTCGTCTTATTAGTCATTTGCCATTTCTCCATTCATCAGCTAAATTTTTGGCCTTATGATTATCGTTATATCTCAAATATCGAGAAAGCTCATCTTCTTTTTCGCTCTATCATTGCTTATAGGAGCATGTACACCGCTGGGCCATAAAAGCACGCAAGTGGACCCCTTTGCAGATGTCCGTCGCGGTATTATGGCCATTCCCAATGGCAAAGTTTTTGATGTGCGCTTCGCCATCACTCACGCTGAAAAACAACAAGGTCTTAGTGGCGTGAAAGTTCAGAACTTCTCTAAATTCCAGGCGCTCTTTTTTTATTACCCAAAATCAGAGATGCGCCAATTCTGGATGCCCGATACCTATTTTAATCTCGATATTTTCTTTTTAGATGAGAATCTGCGAGTTTCATCCCTAGAGCGAAATATAAAGCAGCATCCTGGAACAATTGAGCCCCCACCCATTGCTCGTACCAAAATGCACAAAGCGCGTTACGTCCTAGAAATGAGATCTGACTCTCCACTTGCCCGCGAAATCAAAGTAGGGGATCAGCTTAATTGGAAGAGTAAGACCCCTTTTCCGGAAATAGAATTAAAAATTCGTCAGAAGCTATATAGCCTAGATGGTCTCTAACGATCTGTCTCTGATAACTGCCATTCTTCTCAATTTGTAAAATCTCATGCTGAATATCTTTATTCTCTTGTACGATATTATTGAATTCAGTGCGATGAAGATTAAGCTCATCTTTGGCATTATAGAAATCCATAATACCGCCCCCAGAAAAAATAAGACGAATTAACAAGAAGACGCAAAAGCCCCAAGCGAGACGATGGCCCCAAAGGGAAATCAGGCCATGCTTATTACCCGTTTTTCGCGTACTACGCGAAGGTGCCCGTCTGCTCGATGGTGCGCTCTTACGAGTCGTATAACCCACTGCCGCCGGAGCCTTTTTGGCCGGTTGGCGAATTGGAGTCACAAACTCACTTTCTTCTTGCTGCTTGACGACTGATCGCCTAGTGGCCGGAACCTGATTGCCCCCTGCACTTGATCGCGTGGGGACATTGCCACCCGGCGGCGCCCATGAGGGCCCAGACTGGGCCGCGGCCCTGGGACCTGGTCTCGCCGCCGGTCGCTGCGCATGAATAGGTGTTGCTGATGGCCCACTAGCGCCTGCACGCTTCGTTTGCTTGGCGCGATTGCGCTCAATCGCCTTTCTTAGGCGCTCTGAGGCCACGTTATCAGTATTGGGGGAAGGTGCACCGGCACCTCCCAAATTGGGGTGATTAAATTCAAATTCCACAAAAACATCCTGTTTTTGGTGTTAACATCCTGTTAATTACTATTATAGACAAATTTAGAAATGGAACAAGTACCCTAGTCTATTTGTGCTTTGACTTCTATCCACAGCCTTCGCAGAGCAGCAAGCTCCTTGATATAAAGATAGAGTGTGCGATATTCATGACGACTCGCAAAAAAAGTATCACACCAGGAATCATCCCCGTTTAAAAATAAATTCCTGATCATTTCAAAACGATCATTAGCAGTCGTCGTTTTCACCGAAAAGTACTTTTCACTAATACTCATTTCGCTAATGGGAAGAAATTGATGTAAAAGCATTTTGAGATTATCTAGGCGGCGACTGGCAATCTGACAATCCCCTAGCGGACCTAATTGGATTAACTCGCTAGCGCGATCAACACCATGAGATTGAAAATAAATATTAAAATGAATATCTGATTGATCCATCCACCAACTAAAACCCGGATCACTTAAATTGCATAAATGATCCTCTTCTTTGGGAAAGCGGCGGTTGATTAATTCATCACAAAGGACCTCGGCAACGGCCTGATTTTTTGTACAAAAATAGGTGACCTCTCGCCACTCTTCATCTTCATTAATACGCAATAATTTGGCCATATCCTCATTTTTCTCATCCACTTCATCCTGTAAAAGGGATAGATCATCAACGGGAATGCCACGAATGATAAAAGTATTGGCCCCTTTTAAGAGACGATATAATACCCCTGGCGACTGCGGTAATTGCAATGAAGCTTCGATAATATCGGGGACAAATTTAAATTCTTCTTGTTCGACTTGAAGGGATGACGCTAGAGTTTGCTCTGATGAATTGTGTCTTGCTTGTCCAAAAGCGAGTGAAAACTCCATTTGATCATCGGTTTTTTCTTCACCGAGGCTTTGGCCTAATTTCATCGTCTCTAGGGCCAAAAGGTCTAGATTCAGCGAGTCCATGCTTCTTCTCCCTTAACTTAATTTTTTGAGGTATTTAATTCCTTAATATTGTAGAAAGACGTCAGTCTTTTGACAAGTCGCTCCTTTACCATAGCGCCTGAAAAAATTTTAACGCGAAGATGGCAACAAGCGGAGAGGGATCAAAAGGTAAATCCCTCGGCATTATTTTACGAATTGGGTCATTGATCGCATTCGCGATTTTTCTAATCATAATGACTGGCCGTTTATAGCGCAGATCTGGAAAATAACTCAAAACGGCGTCTATAATAATGAGGATAATATAAATACCAATTAGTTCATGAATAAGTTTGCTAATCACAATGCGCTCCTTGCTTGCATAATTATAGAACTGGTGGCAGAGAAAGACAATTGACGAAAACTGTGGTTTTTTTTAATTTAATCCTACTTTTTTAACGAGGAAGCTACGATGAAACCGCTCTACCCTGCAATTAGGCCCCACTATGTCCATCAACTTAAAGTGTCAGAACTCCACACCCTTCATATAGAAGAATGTGGTAACCCTAATGGCCAACCAGTGGTTTTCCTCCATGGTGGCCCAGGCGGCGGGATTCAAGATAGTTACCGCCAATATTTCAATCCAAAAAAATGGCGTATTATTCTCTTTGATCAAAGAGGTTGTGGCCAGAGCACACCTTTTGCTGAACTCCAGGATAATACCACTTGGGATTTAGTCGCCGATATCGAAAAAATTCGCGTCCACTTTAAAATAGAAAACTGGGCAATTTTTGGCGGGTCGTGGGGCTCAACCCTTGCTCTCGCCTACGCTCAAACTCACCCCACAAAAGTCTCTGCACTTTTTCTCCGTGGTATCTTTTTATTGCGAGAAAAGGAAATTAATTGGTTCTACCAAGAAGGCGCCAGTAAAATTTATCCCGATGCCTGGGATTATTATCTAAAGCATATACCTGAGGAGGAAAGACACGACCTCGTCGCCGCATATTATAAACGCCTCACCAGTGATCAGGCGAGCGTCCGCCAGGAAGCGGCCAAATGCTGGTCCATATGGGAAGGCTCCACCTCTAAATTAATTCCCGATTATGAAAGCATTAGTCATTATGGAGAAGACCAATTTGCCGACGCTTTCGCTCGCATTGAATGCCATTATTTTACAAATAAAGGATTTTTTTCTGAGGATGGTTATCTCCTTAATCATATCGATTCTATCCGTCATATCCCCACCGTTATTGTTCAGGGACGCTACGATGTCGTATGCCCGATGGAAAGCGCATGGGAGTTACATAAGGCCTGGCCCGAGGCACATTTTAAGGTGATTGATGATGCTGGCCATTCACTCTCTGAAAAAGGCATAACCTCCTATTTGATTCAGGCAACAGATAGTTTTTGTCCAAAGGAGGGATTTAAAAATTTATCACAGAGTTAGAAAATATCTAAGATTGAGGTATAATGTCCCCTTAATGCGCTCTGGAGGGGCAAAAAATGAATATTGAAAAATTAAATTCTTGGTTTCCCGGTCTTACCGGTCCCTTAATCATAGCTGGTCCCTGTAGTGCAGAAAGTGAAGAACAATGCCTGATGATTGCCAAAAAATTAAAGGCCGCCAATCAAACTCATTTATTTAGGGCCGGCGTTTGGAAGCCACGCACCCGACCAAATAGCTTTGAAGGGATTGGCGTCAAGGCGCTCCCATGGCTTGACCGTGTTCGCAAAGAAACGGGCCTCCCTATTACAATCGAAGTCGCCAACGCCCAGCATGCTGAATTGGCATTAATGTTTGGTGTCGATGTTTTATGGATTGGAGCTCGTACCACCGTCAACCCTTTTGCCGTTCAAGAGATTGCCGACGTCCTTAGAGGTGTTGATGTTCCTGTGCTTGTTAAAAATCCCATTAATGCCGACCTTTCTTTATGGATGGGTGCTCTAGAGCGCATGAATCAAGTGGGTATTACCAAACTGGGGGCCATTCACCGTGGTTTTTCCACTATGAACACTAAGAAATACCGCAATGAGCCTCTCTGGCAATTGCCTATAGAATTAAAAAGACGTCTGCCCGACCTACCTCTTATTTGTGATCCAAGCCATATTAGTGGTGCCCGTGACCGAATTGCCGCCGTCTCACAAAAAGCAATGGATATCGACTTTGATGGACTCATGATTGAAACTCATATCACACCTGACCAGGCCTTATCTGATCCCGCTCAACAAGTGACACCTGAACAATTAAAAATAATTCTTGATAACCTTTCCTATAAAACTGAATTTTGTCCCAACAAAACATTCGAAGAGGAATTAGACGATTTACGGCATAAAATTGACCGCATCGACCAAGAACTTCTCCATAACCTACAATTACGAATGGATATAGTGGATCTTATTGGCAAGGCCAAGGCCTTAAATAACGTCACCGCTCTCCAGAAAAGCCGTATGTCCCAATTAATGAAACAACGTATGATTTGGGCCAAGGAAATGGACCTCCAAGAGGAATTTGCTGAAAAAATCTTTGATGTGATTCATGCCGAATCAGTTAAAATACAAACAGAGATCACTAAGAAGTAGGAATTTATGCCAACAATTTCAAAACGCGTCTTGGCCATTGAAGAGTCCAAGAGCATTGCTCTTGCCAGAGTTATCCAGGACCTCAAAAATCAGGGCCAAACTATTATCCCTTTTAATGTGGGAGAACCCGACTTTCTTCCGCCACAAAAAGTCTTAGAGCATACCTCTCAAGCACTCATGGCAGGTGAAACCCGTTATAGTTTAGTTGCCGGAGTGCTGCGCTTACGTGAATTATTGGCCAAGGATTTAAGCGCCGAATGGAATCGCGAGATTAATTGTGATCAAATTTGCATTAGCAATGGCTCCAAACAAGTTCTCTATAATATTTTCCAGGCCATTCTCAATCCCGGTGACGAAGTTCTCGTTCCCACCCCCTATTGGGTAACCTTTCCCGAGTCCATTAAATTAGCAGCAGGTACGCCAAAATTTGTCGATCATCAAAACTTGCGAATCGACCTTAGCGACTTAGAAAATAAAATCACAAAGCAAACCAAAGCGATCTTGATCAATACTCCCAATAACCCAACTGGTATCGTCTACAGTGAAGAGGAAATAAAAGCTATTTATCAATTGGCGGAAAAGCACGACCTTTGGCTTATTAGTGATGAAGCCTACGATACCTTGGTCTATGGAGACAAAAAACATTTCTCTCCGGCGCAATTGGGTGCCAAAGCGTTAGAGCGAACCTTTATCGTGCGCAGCTTTTCAAAATCTCATTGCCTCACTGGTTTCCGTCTTGGTTATGTCATTTCTCACGCTTCAATCATCAAAGACATTAATAAATTACAAGGTCATATGACAGGTAATAATTGTACCTTTGCTCAATATGGCGGTATTGCCTCTCTAGAGCTACAATCCAATTTTTACCAAGAAATGGTACAAACTTTTGAAAAGCGACGGGACCTCAGCTATCAATTATGCCACGAAATTTTCCCCTGTGTGTACCCAGAGGGGGCCTTTTATCTCTTTCCTGATGTCAGTCAATATTTAAATGAAGAGACACCTACCGACTCGGACCTCAGTTTAAAAATACTCAAAGAGGCGCAAGTCGCTCTCTTGCCAGGTAGCGCCTTCGGCCAACCAGGCCATCTGCGTATTTGCTTTGCTACCAATGAAGAAAATATCAAAAAGGGCTTTGCCCAAATCAAGAAGGTCTTATGCAAATAGGAATTATTGGTTTCGGCCGTATGGGCCAATTAATCACCCGCTTTTTATCTCAAGATGCAAAATGCCTTATTTATGATATTAAAAAGAACGACCAAGCGATTTTAGATGCCGGAGGAACTCCTGCAACCTTGGCCGAACTCGCCTCCTCCCATATGATTATTGCCGCGGTACCCATTAGTGAAATGGTCTCCAGCTTGAATGCCATCGCTCCTCTTCTGATAAAAGAAACACTTTTTATCGATGTCTGTTCCGTTAAAACCTATCCCATCCAATGGATGAAAGAAATCTTACCTTCTCATGTCGAAATTCTCGGTACCCATCCCATGTTTGGTCCCGATAGTGCCAAAACCACTCTCTATGGCAAAAAAATGGTCCTTTGCCCAGTGCGGATTGCCGAGAAGAAAGTGATCAATATTAAAAATTACTTGGAGTCCATGGGACTTTATGTCATTAATAGCAGCGCCGAAGACCATGATAAACAAATCGCCGAGACTTTAGTCCTGACTCATTATATTGGTCGCGGCCTTATTGATTTTCAAGCAGAGAGCAAAGAGATCGATACCCTTGGCCATCGCCGTCTCATGAAAATTCTGGAAACGGTGGAAAATGACTCCTGGCAATTATTTGTGGATATGAATCAATATAATCCCTATGCTGAACAAGTTCGCCAGAAGTTTACCGAATCACTTAAAAATGTGCAGGAAAGCTTACCATGAAAACCATTGCCTTTCAGGGGAAACCAGGTGCCTATAGTGAAATGACAATTCATGAACATTTTCCTTCCAACGATTACCAGAGCAAGGGTTTCCCGCTTAGTGAAGAAGTTTTTGAAGCGGTTCTCAGTAATCGATGTGAGCTCGGGCTCCTCCCCATAGAAAATAGTATTGTCGGTAACGTTAATGTTAATATTGACCTTTTTTTCAAAGAAAATGTTTTTGTTTTACAGGAATTTTATTTATCGATACGCCATTGTCTTTTGGGAATCCCCGGCTCGTCTTTAGAGCAAATCAAGCGTGTTTACTCACACCCTATAGCCTTGGCCCAATGTAAAAACTTTTTCCGCACCCATAATATAAAGATCAACTCAGAGTATGATACTGCTGGCTCTTGCCTGGCGATTACTAAGGACCCCAACCCAAAGATTGGTGCTGTGGCCTCTGAATTATGCGCTGAAATTTATGGACTGAATGTTTTAAAGCGTAATATTCAAGACTTTAATAATAACTACACCCGTTTTTTTCTCTTTCAAAAGGGAAGTCCTGAGCGACAGCTCAAGCAAGAAAAAACATCTATCGCTTTTGTTTGTAAGCACCACCCTGGAGCTCTTCTCAATTGCCTCAAAATATTCGCTGACCATAACCTCAACTTAACGAAGCTTCAAAGTCGGCCCATTCCCGAAAACCCTTTCGCCTATATTTTTTATACCGATTTCCTCGGCGGTATTCAGGAAAAGAATGTTCAGGATTGTTTTAATGAATTACAGTCGCAGGTCAATCAATTAAAAATTATTGGCTCTTATGCTCAAGGTAAACGCCAATCGATGGAATAATATCGATAGAGAATTCATCCCTTAAACAGAAAAACACCTCGCGTTAAATAAATTTTATTTTACCACCTTGTCTGAAAAGTGTTAAAAAGGGCGTTTTAACAGAAAGTTGTTTGGCCTTTTACTCCAATCACTCTGTAATTAATAGTGAGCACCTGTTACGCGCTGCGCATTTTTGTTAATTTCAGTTTACAGTATTAATTTTATACTCAGCTTAAGAGGGTACGAATTGAAATTACAAATATTATCCATTCTCCTTTCAGCTCCGAGTTTTGCAGAGGTAGGACTCCATCAAAGTATCAAAGACCCATCCAGTGTCAAAAAGGTTCACCTTGAAATCGAAAAGTTCGTCGCGACAAAAGAAAACGGTGGGTTTAGAGGTCATTTAACTGGCCCCTTTATTGAAGTTGTACTGGACAATGGGCACTTTAAAAGCAATTCAGATAAAATCTTTAACGCTGAATACTTTATCAATCAAGAAGAGTTATCCTTAAAAAACGATTTATTTGAAACTTATTATGCCAATCAATTCCCCATTTCTAAGGAATGGGCCGATGGCCTTATTATCAAAGATACAATTATTTCATGGGAAAAATTTGAGGCATCTCTTATTGGTAAATACATCCATTATTATAAAGATGATACCAACCTAATATTTAAAAACTATCAGTTTTTTTGCGGTGGCGATTCAGATAACTTCATTCAAAACTGTCTTCAAAAGTCAAATTTCACGGGGCGCGACGGCTCACACTTTACGATAAATTACTCTCGAGATACTGATGAAGGAACAAAAGATTCAACGATATCAGGAAAGGATATTGGAATTGAATCCCTAAAAGATCGGGGTGACTCTTATTTTCTAGCATCTGAATTGGGATTTAAAAGTGAAAAGTTAAATATTGAATCAAGACAATTAAAATTGCGATGTTCAAGTCTTTACCATTCTAAAACGATATCTAAACTAGTGCTCCAAGAGAAATGTCTTCATAATGCCATTCTATCTGGCCAAGAACATAATGCACCTATTCAGATAAACGTGCAATCAACCCAACAAAATATAGACTCAGGGATTGAAGAGACTTTAGATTCCGATATCAGCTTCACAAAAGCATCGCTCTACGCTCTTAATAAAAAGTCTCACCTTCATTTTGATAATCTTCTATATAATGACGAATCATATAACGTCGCAATTGATCGTTTAGGGCTTACCTGTAATGAGCTGAAAAAGTTTGAATCCATTAAATTAGATAATATTGCCGACAATTGCCTCAATAATGGAATTGCCAATATATCAACAATTAACTTCCGTGATAAAGAACTTTTAAGAACAACTAAAATTGAACTTGATGATATTGTCTTTTCAGAAAATAGTTTTAACCTACAAGCAAAGAAGATTCACCAGGTATCTGATGCTAAAGACGGTCTGAATATTCTCATCAATAATCTTAATATGAACTGTAAAAGAACAGGTAAGGACCAATCGGTTCAAATTTCCGACCTTAGGGAAGGATGCTTTGAAAGGGCCAATATCACAGTGAAAGATATTAAAATGATTGAGAAGAAAAATAAAACAGAAGTGCTAATTGACAAAATAAAGCTTAATAAGAATAGTTTTTATCTATCTGTGCCAAAGGCCATTTTTAAAAATGATAAAGGAAATAAAACAACGCTTAAGAATTTTAAGTTTAATTGTTTCCCTAACGTAAGCTTCAAGGATATGGAAGATTTTGACTATAAAGTCATTCTTGAAAAATGTATCTCTAAACTTAAAATTGAACTCGGAAACGTTAAAGAATCAGGGTCCATCTTACAATTGGCAGGTTTTAATTTTTCTCGAAATATAAATCTTGAGGCAAAACCTGCAAAAGATAAGACAAAAAATGGAACATTTAGCTTAAAGATGAAGGGTAAGACGCTCTTTATCGATAAAAAACTCGAGGCCTTTGGTGATATTTCTTATAATAAAAAGGCCAATATTATCCGCCTAGACATCAAGAAAGTAACTTTTTTACCACTTATCCCCAGTACAAAACTGATTCTTATCATCGTGGACTTATTTGATTCTCTCCTCGAAGGGGTAAAAGTTAAGGGTAGATCAATCTATATTAATCTTAATAAAATTATGAAAGAGTAAAAAAGGAATGTCCTTTTAGGGTAAACGCGAATCACGAGGTTGAAACTGAGGAGAGAGCGTGGAAAGAACCTGTTGTTTCACTAAATTCTCTGCCAACTCTTTTGACTTTTGTCTGATTAAAAAAAACTCCACTATAAAAAAGAGAACAAAAAGAATATTATTGCCAATGGTTTTGAAAAACAACCAAGTTTCAGTGCTTGTCCATAAGGCAACCCCTCCCATCATGAACCCGGTGATTAAAAAGAATAAGGCCATATGCCGTTCAATCATCTCTAAAATTTCAGAAGGAATATGCTGCATTTTCTCATTGCCCATCACCATTTCTCTTAATAAACCTCTACCACGATATATGCGATAAAAGAGAAAAGAGCCAATCCCCATACCTGTAAAGAATGGCTGCAATTTAAACCATACTCCATCTTCCCCAATCAAAGAGAGTCCCCCCAAAAAGGCGATCAAGAAAAAATTAATTTTAGATATCGTATGAACGTGCTTATTGATCAGTTTTTCAAGGCCAATCTCTATAATAGAAAGGGCCATGCCACCAGCAACAGCAATCGAAATAGGATATTGGGATTCTAAATACCAATAGGCCAAGGCCGGAAAAAAAGAAATAAGGAAGAGCCCCTTCATTTGACGTTGTTGATTCATGGGTTGATTTTACCCCGGCTAAGAAGCCTTTTTCAAACTCTTATTCTTTACTTGGCATTGTTCTTTATATTGCTCAAAAGCGGTCTTTACATGAAACGGGTCGAGAATTTCAATAGTGCCCTCTATACGGTGAAGCCATTCAAATAATGGGGTGGAAACTTCAACACTAGCGGCCCAAATCATCTCCCCTTCAAGATTTGATGTGATATAAGGATTTCCCAAAAAATGATGTGCGGGACTTAGATCAAGGCTCCCTTCCTTTTCTTTAACCTTTAAAATCAAACGTTCCTCATTCTCACAAAGAGAGCGTATCGCAAAAATAAATTCATCAACTTCAAAGCCCGAAAAGTTCACCTGATAAGAGTTATCATTGTTAATCTTTAATTTAGCAATTTCATCGATTGGAATACTAATTAGCATTTTATCACTTATTTCTTCACCGATAAGAACGAGAGACCCTTCAAGATAAACCAATCGATGGGGAAATAAATTAATCAAGTTTCCACTGGCCTGATACGTGATGGCAACGACGGATTTTTCTTCAATATATGTTTCTAATTTTTGAGTTAATTCTTTACCTTTAAGGCACATTTGTTTTTTGACATCTCTTTTACGTTTCCAATCATCCATTAAATGAAAAAAATCATATTTAGGGTAAAGCTTTTCGACTCTCTTCATGACTTCAGTGACTTTCTCGTGAGGAAAAGATCCCCTTAATTGAGAAAGTGTCGGAAAATGAGACTGCAAGGCCAACCACTCAGTAATATCCATATCAATGACAACTCGCTGGTTATCATGATTATTCTTTTTGATGAGGCAATCACTACCCGACCATATAAGAGTTACTTCGGCCCCTAAGTTTTTAACGACACCCACCACTTCTTGAACTTCTTCAAATTCTAAAAGCGGTAAACCGTATTCGTCTTGGAAAGCAGCGAGAGGCATTTTTCCTTTAAACATTAATAAGGCCTCAACCCATGGCCAAAAAGCTTCTTGCATTGGAGGTAAGTTAATCGACATAATGGTCCTTTAATTCAATATCAATCACTTAGCTTAGTACTACAGCTATGTCTTAGTTAGCTTGTCGGGTATTATTTATGTAAACTTTAGTGCTTTTTACTCCAATATTAGGCATAATGAAGCTATGTGGGCGAAAACACTTTTAAAGAATCCCATTTTTATGATTGGTATTCTTCTCAGCATTATCTTTCTCTATCAGGCCAAGCAAAAGGGCTATTTAGGGACTCGTACTAAATTGATCCCTACTTCATGTAAGGCAGTTTTGGTTAAATTAGATCGCCGTATCCCGGCCAATTGGCAGACAAAATGCGAAGGTAATAATTTGGCCGTCTTCATCAAATATGTTGGGAATTTTCCTCTTGGTAGCTCCCCCCAGGTCATTAAAAAAGTCCTTTATCGAGAATTGGCCAATAACCTCAAATTAATTGCAATTAACTCGCCCTCCGATAATTTAGAGCGTACCGATTGGGTGAGAATTCATTTTATGGAAGACACCATGGATATTAATGCCATTGTTGAAGGCCATCACCTCGTCAAATTGCAAACGATGACAAGTCCTAAACTAATCGCCGAGCATTTAAAGGTCACAGTTAAGGTGCAAGAAAAGATCAAATAATGGTGCATCTGGAGCGGTAAAATCCCATACTTTATCCTGCCATTCAATCTGATAATGGAAGCAATGAAGAAATAAGCGCGCTGCTGATTGTCCACCATACAGCTCGTCCCCTAAAATAGGGAAACCCGCCAAAGACATTTGAGCACGAATTTGATGGCGTAGTCCTATTCCCAATTCCACTTTAATCAAAGAAAGGTTATCACTTTGTGAATATCTCAAGCGTTTAAACTTCAATTGCGCCTGGTCTCCTCTAGCGTCCTCAATCATTTTAAAACCTTTATAACCAGAAGCATAAAGAAAATGATCAAGCTCCCCTTCGCTAGGAGTCTGTCCTTGAACGATGGCCAAATACTCTTTCTTGCGAATGATATCGTGCCGTCTTATCTTTAATTGCTCTAAAAAATCTGAGTTCTTACTCAAAATAAGTAGGCCTGAAGTCAATTGATCTAAGCGATAAAGAAGTCCACGATCATAAGAGTCGCAATTAACGATGAGATAGTCGTTTAGGCCTTGTTGCCGTAAAAAGCTCAAGCAATTATCACTTTCTTCGTAACTTAAAGGATGACAATGGATGCCTTGAGGTTTGGCAAGAACAAAAAAATCATCGGTCTCTTGTAGAATTTTGACTTCTTTGCCCTGAAAATGAGGATTAATGTTTCCGTAATTAAGAATATTAAGAGGTAAATCAATTTCATCTCCGTGGCGAAGAGACTTTTTTAAAAAAGATGACTTAAGAAATTTTTTTAATTGTGAGCGGCTCAGGCCCAAACCTTTAGCAAAACTTTGCACATCGCCTGAATATTGATAAACGCAAAGCTTTGCCATCTATAATTACCTGGCCCGAACTTTATGGCCTTCTTTAGAAATATCACGCCGTCTCATAAGAAATTCGACCCTTTGACTTTTCGTTACATCATCAATTGTCACACCTGCACTAGTTTTATTTGGCCTGGTGTCCCCAAAAGAAACGGGGATTACCTTCTCAGGAGGAACCCCTCTCCTAATAAGAGCGCGCGCCACTTCCATTGATCGTTGACCCGAGAGATAAAACGCATCGTTTTTACCATCACTGGTTCTTTCGCCAAGAGAAGCATGTCCTTGAATATAAACAACCCATGTGTTTTTACTAAGCAACTTAACTAACTTACTAAAAACCTCCGTAGGGATTGATTCAGGATCTGTAGTACCTTTTTTAAAATAAATCTTATCTTTAATTTGAACCTTAATTCCCTCTGGCATTTCATAAACATTAACAAATTCATCTAGCCCTTCTGCAGCTAAATCTTGGCGCATATCTTTAAGGTCTTCATCTGACTCACGATTGATTTCGTGTTGCTCCAAAATCCCTTCAGTTGTGAGAAAGTCAATTGGAAAAGGTTGAATAGGTTCTTGGCTATCCAACATTGTAGGGGAATTATCGGGGGACTTTCCTTTTTGTAAGACATCACCTGGCCTTAATACGTTACCACCAAAGGCATTGCGAATAGAGCCTAAGGCCGCTTCATACTTGGCAGACTCCGTCTTCGCAAAAGACAAAAGCAAAACGAAAAAGGTCAAAAGAAGTGTCACGAGATCTGAAAATGTTGCCATCCATGCCGGAAGGCCGGGAGCACATGGCGGGCATTTTACGGGCGCATCACCTACACTGCCACCG
>JBFGZE010000024.1:0-33943 GCA_041586955.1 Bacteriovoracaceae bacterium | reverse complement strand
TTGTATGCCGGAGCTGACCTCCATCGAAGTTGAACCGACTGGGCGGTATTATGGCGGCTCACCTGTGATCAAACCAAAATCACCTATTGCTTACAGCGATCTAAAAAGCATTAAAATGACTGAAAACGGGAGCTGCTCATTAACGTATCAACTCTCTCCTAATGGATCGACTTATTATTATCATAATGGATCTGACTGGGTTACTGCCGCCAGTGAAACAACCTCTCAAAGTTCTAGCGCCGCAATGATGACCGCTAATATTACCAGTTTTACGAGTAAAGCAGGGGCTGGAAACTTGTATTGGAAGGCCTTTATGAGTTCTGACTCCAGTCAGTCTTGTTCCCTTTCAGATATTACAATATCTGTTCCGTATTAAATTTTTAGGCCTTCAAAGGTGATGGTGAAATTGCCTGAAGTCCCTATAATTGCTGTATTATCGTTTAAGTTTTGGACACATGCTGGAATCATTACATATTTTTCCGGCTAAACCCCTTAATATTACATGGTCAAAATTGGCCCATAATATGCATTAACTATGAGTAAACAAATAGGGAGCATGACATGAAAGCACTTGTATTTTTACTCTTATTAACAAGTTCCAGTATGACATTTGGAATGGACTTATTATTAGAATCGAAAAATATCATTCACGCAAAGAGTGAATTGGGAGAGCATATTAAGGCCGATTGTGTCCAGACGCAATTGAGTAACCGCGGCCATAGTGAAGATATCAATCGAGACGCCGCTCCAAAAATTGAAGTGAGAGAAGAGGGCTTGAGTAAGTAAGAGAAGGGTTCTCCCTTCTCTTATTTTTATTGTGACTTTTCAAGTATTTTTCTAATCATCTCTTGTTCTTCTATGGTGTACTTTTCCTGAGCATGTTCAATATCTTTTCTTATTGAGCTTCTTTTCATTTTGACTTTATCAATTTTGGTATTTTTCGGTTTTGTATTGGTAAAAAGCTTTTTTGAAGCATCACTGCCCTTATTAAATAGGTTTTCAGCATTGATTGTGATCGTATTGAATATTTTATCAGTGTAGGGCCTGCTATACCCATTCAAATGGCCAAATATAGTTTTATTATTTACAGGGAAACTTAAAATAATAAAACTAACTGCAAAGTAAATAGAGAATTTTATTAAAGAGAACATTTAAACCTCAGTGTTCTGACTCAATATGTTTTTTAAGCTTTTCAAGTGATTGTAAAATTTCAAATTTAGTGAATGGTTTGGGAATAAAATCAATTGCTCCAGCATTAATCGCTTCGACTTGAAGATGTTCCATATTTAATGACGTCATTAAGATGGTATAAAGATCGAGGCGTGTATCCCTAATCATTTTTGCCAATTCAATTCCACTTGATTGGGGCATGACGATATCGATAATAAAGACATTTGCCATTCCGCTTCCAACATACTTAATGGCATCGTCGACATTATTACATTGCCCTACAACTTTATAGTTTTCGCTTTCAAGTATTTCGACAATTGTACTTCTGGAAAAATCAGAGTCATCTATAACGACAATCTTTAAATCTGATGGTTTAAGTTTTTTAGCGGCCATAATTTTTTACCTCATAAATATTGTATATGCAGGTGGCCCTTTTTCAAAAAGAATAAAAAAACCGACTCGTAGAGTCGGTCGGTATTAAGCGGCGATCACTGGCACCTTTTTCGGTACAGGGGGAGTTTTTTCCTCCTCCTCTTCGCTCTGCCGCAACTCAATTAATTGAGCTTTTTTTACTCGCCAATCCACTAAGGCAATATCGAGAACTTCATCAATTGTTTTAACGGGGACAAAATTAATCTTTTTTCGATACTCTTCTGGAATATCTTGGAGATCTTTTTTATTTTTCCATGGAATGATCACGGTATCAATATTCATTCTCATGGCGGCCAATGCCTTTTCTTTAAGACCACCGATTGGTAAAACTTTTCCTGTTAATGTGATTTCTCCAGTCATGGCGACCTTGCGGTCAATAGGAGTATCAGTCATTAAGGATACGATTGTCGTGGCCAATGTTATTCCGGCGCTCGGGCCATCTTTGGGAATCGAACCTGCGGGTAAGTGAACATGGACTTCATATTCATTGAAAATATTTTCTTTAATGCCTAGGTTTTCAGCACGCGAGCGAATATATCCAATTGCAGTTTGAGCAGACTCTTTCATGACGTCACCCAGTTTACCTGTTAGAGTGAGCCCGGATCCTTTCATTTTAGTTGCTTCAATATAAAGTATTTCCCCACCTGCCGATGTCCAGGCAAGCCCGGTGGCGACTCCGACTTCATCTTCATCTTTTTCATCATCTTTCGTGTAGATTGGTGGACCTAATAATCGTGTGACTTCATTAGGAATAATATGAGTTTTTTCCCCTTCACCTTTTGCAATCTTCATGGCAACTTTGCGACAAAGGGCCCCAATTCTACGCTCGAGATTTCTTAGACCAGCTTCAGCAGTAAATTGCTTAATAATGCTCTCGACGCCTTCATCGGAAAATTCGATATAGTCTTTGGAAACACCATTTTCTTCCATTTGTTTTGGAATGAGATATTTCTTAGAAATTTGAACTTTTTCTTCTTGCGAGTAACCTGATAGACTGAGAACTTCCATTCTGTCTCTTAAGGGAGCAGGAATACTTTCTAAATTGTTAGCTGTCGCAATAAACATGACATTACTTAGATCAAAAGGCAGATTGAGGTAATGATCTCTAAACTCTTTATTTTGTTCCGGATCGAGAACCTCTAAAAGGGCACTTGAAGGATCACCCTTGTAATCACCACCTAATTTATCAATTTCGTCTAATAGGATAATTGGATTATTTGAGCCCGCTTGCTTGATTGCCTGAATAAAGCGGCCAGGCATGGAACCAACATAAGTTCTTCTGTGCCCTCGAATCTCGGCCTCATCTTTTACCCCACCAAGACTGATTCGCACAAAATTGCGTCCAATCGCTCGCGCGATAGATCTTCCTAGACTCGTTTTACCAACGCCAGGTGGGCCTGCTAAGCAAAGGATTGGTCCTTTCATTTCTCTACCTTTTAAGCTTTTAACGGCAAGATATTCAAGGATTCTTTCTTTTACCTTTTGAAGTTCAAAATGGTCATCATCCAGAACTTTTTTAGCATAATCAAGATCAATGTTTTCAATTGTTGAATGGCCCCAAGGGATATCAACTAAGCACTCTAAATAAGACCGAATAATACTAGATTCAGAACTATCAGGATGCATTTTTTCAAGTCTTTTTAATTGCTTGAGTGATTCTTTTTCGACTTCTTCAGTCATATTAGCGTTAAGAATTTTCGCTTTTAATTCGCCAATTTCATCATCAGGAGGTTCAATTTGTTGATCGCCTAATTCGCTTTTGATCGCTTTTATTTGTTCACGCAAAAAATATTCTTTTTGAGTTTTTGTAATTTCATCTTTTGCCACATTTTTTATTTTGGCCTGCATCGCAAGTATTTCTAATTCGCGCGACAAGATATCGTTAATTTTATGGAGTCTTTCAACTGGATCAAGAGTTTCAAGAATCAATTGTGCTTCTGCGACATGAAGATTAAGGTTTGATGCAACAAGATCTCCAAGGCGACCAGGGTCTTTAATATCTTCTAAAACCGTTAGAATATCTGGTGACAGAATTCGACCGAGAGCGATTATCTTTTCTAATTGCTCCGTGATTGTTCGCATTAATGCATCAGTCGCGACAGCATCTTTATTTGGTTGCTCATCTTCAACCTTCTGAATTTTTGCAATATAGAATGGTTTCTGTTGGTGATAGTCTAAAACTTTGGCCTTTGTGAGGCCCTGCACTAGAATTTTAATGCGGCCATCAGGTAGCTTTCTCATGCGCATAATCATCGCCACTGTGCCAAGGTCATAAATTTCTGATGGTTCAGGGCATTCTGCAGTAATATCCTTTTGACTGGAAAGGATAATGAGTCGATCTGTTTCGTTTAAGGCATGTTCGACGGCCTTAATTGAAGATTCTCTTCCTACAAAAAGGGGTAGAATCATAAAAGGATAGACTACGATTTCACGGATAGGCAGGAGAGGGAGATTTTCCTTAAGTTCGATATTATCACCCTCATAGTTAGTCATCATACAGGTTCCTCCAAAGAGACACACACCACTAAATTGCGCATCTTTTTACGGATCGGGATATAATTAAAAGTCTTTAAGTATTTCTATGAACTTTTTTTATTCAAAAACCCGAACATTGTGGTCGAATATTTTTGTGTTCCAAATTATGTCGATGTATAATGACCAAAAATTTTTGGGTATGAAAGGAGAAGGTCATGAACCAAAGGGGAATAGGCATCATATTATTGGCCGCAGGTGAAGGTACGCGAATGAAATTAGGAATACCAAAGCCAATGGCCCCAATTATGGGGAAAAAATTGCTTGATTACCCAATGCGAGCGACCAATCAGTTCCTGATTAAAAGGGGCGGCCATAGCATTATTAATATTGTTGTAGGTCACCAATCAGATGTGGTGGAAACCCATTTAAATAACAATTGGTCTAAACTGCCTTTAGAATTATCTATCCAAAAAGAAAGGCTCGGTACTGGCCATGCTGTTCAATGTGCTTTTGACCAGAGCAAGTCCCTCCAAGGCACGGAATATACTTTTATTTTATGTGCTGATACACCCTTAATTACTCAAGTCGAATTGGATTTATTATTCAATCATGTCGAAAAAAATAAACTGAATGGTGTCGCTGCCTCATTTGAGGCAAGTCGGCCTTCTGGTTATGGTCGGATTGTTAAGGGCAAAGATGGGTTTTTAATTCGCGAAGAAAAAGATGCCTCGGCGGAAGAAAAAACAATTACTGAAGTTAATTCAGGTCTTTATATTGTAAAGACAACTTATTTAATAGAGATGTTGAATAATCTTGATAATAAGAATGCGAGTGGTGAGTTTTACCTAACAGATATATTTAAGCCCGGAAATAATGTCGATACTTTAAAATTTCAAGATGAATCATTATTCATGGGTGTTAATAATTTAATACAATTAGAAGAAGCAGAGAGAATTTTACGTGAGCGCAAAATACGCGAACTGCAAAATATAGGGGTTTACTTTAAAGACGCAACTTCTAATTATATTGATCAAGACGTGGAAATAGGAGAGGGAACAAAGATTTATCCCAATGTTTCTATTTATGGGCAAACATCTATAGGTAACCGAGTGCGAATTGATAATGGAGCAATCATTGATAATTCCATAATAGAGGATGAGGTTCATATTAAGGCCTATTCGTGTTTTGAGGATAGTCGTATTCGCCAAGAAGCTGTCATCGGACCTTTTGCTCGCATTCGTCCGCAATCAGATATTGGTAGTCGCTCTAAGATTGGTAATTTTGTTGAAACAAAAAAGGTAAAGCTGAGTGACGGCGTTAAGGTTTCTCATCTTAGTTATGTTGGTGACGCTGAAATTGGTAGTAATACAAATATAGGTTGCGGCTTCATTACTTGCAATTATGATGGCGCTAATAAGCATTTAACAAAAATTGGAAAGGATTGTTTTATTGGCTCCGATTCCCAAATGGTTGCCCCTATCGAATTGGGCGATAATTGCTATGTCGGAAGCGGTTCGACGATTAACCAAAATATGCCCTCCGGCTCCTTTGCCGTGGCGAGGGCCAAGCAGGTGACAAAATTAGGGATGGCGAAGCGCTTTATTAAGTCTAAAGAAGACAAGAAATAAGAACGTATGCTGCAGCGAGTCCCGAAAGGGATTGTTTAACCTATTGCTAAGTGGTAATAGGGTATAAATTTATCGATTTTCGAGGGGCCTTAAAATGTGTGGAATTGTTGGTCATATTGGACCTAAAAATTCAGTTGATGTCGTAATTGAAGGATTAAGGCGACTTGAGTACCGGGGTTATGATTCAGCTGGTGTCAGCTTTCTTGATGAAAAAAACCAATTACATTTGATAAAGAAAGAGGGAAAATTACAAAACCTGATTGATGCTTTGGGTGATACTCAATTTACAGCGGAGTCGTGTATTGGCCATACTCGCTGGGCGACCCATGGTGGTGTGACAGATGAGAACTCCCACCCTCATATGGCCGGGCGAATCTCCTTAGTCCATAATGGAATTATAGAAAATGCAGATGTTCTTAGGGCCGACCTAAAAGAAAAGGGCTTCCAATTTTTATCAGAGACAGATTCAGAGGTATTTCTTGCTATTGTCTGCACTGCTATGGATTCTGGTTTAAGTTTCTTCGACGCTGTCACTACATCTTTCAAAAAAATCGAAGGTAATTCGGCCTTTGTTATTCTCAGTGCTGATGAACAAGAATTAATTGCTTTAAAAAGATCAGCACCTCTGGTTTGTGGCACTCTCAAATCAAGTCAACGAGCGATGGTTTCCTCTGATGCCTATGCGCTTGTCGGCCTGGTCGATAAACTATACTTTCCTGAAGATGAAGTTGTTTGTCGAGTTTCTCACACAAGCAAAGAGATGGTTCAATTTTTTGAGTTGGATGGTACGCCTTCGAGTCGCTTCGATATTAAAGATCAAGAAATGAGTCTTGATTCCACCGACAAAGGCAATTTTGAACATTTTATGCTTAAGGAAATCTATGAGCAGCCAGCGCTTATTCGCTCCCTCTCTCAATTTTATCTTAATGGCGAGGGTCTTAAGGCCATTGAAGAAATGAAGGCGCTTGGCCCCAAAAAAGTACATATTTCCGCTTGTGGTACAGCTGCTTATGCGGGATCTGTGATTAGGGATTATATTGAGGGCCTCGCACGCATCCCCGCCAATGTAGAGTTGGCCTCTGAATTTCGTTATAGAAACCCGATTATTGGCAAAGAGGATCTCGGGTTATTTATTTCTCAATCTGGAGAAACTGCTGATACATTGGCCGCTCAAGAATTATGCCAAGAAAATAACGTTTCAACTCTTGCTATCGTGAATGTTGAAGGGTCAACACTTTTTCGAGAATGCGATAAAAACCTTTTGATTCGAGCAGGCGTTGAAATTGGTGTGGCCTCGACAAAGGCCTTTACACAACAGGCCTTAACGGGACGCCTAATGGTTGCTGGACTTAAGGGAGAACTGGCCGACGAGAATTTAAAGAGCGGTTTAATTAAAAAATATAATCTTTTGGCAGAACGTATTGATCAGCTGTTAGAAAACTGTGATTACATAAAAGATATCGCGGAAAACATCTATAATTATAAAGGCTATTTTTACACTGGCCGTGGACAATACTATCCCATCTCTCTTGAGGGCGCCTTAAAATTAAAAGAAATTGCCTATGTCCACGCTGAAGGTTATGCCGCTGGAGAGTTAAAGCATGGGCCGATTGCACTTATTGACGAGAATATGGTGAATATTGCCATTGTTGGGCCAGAGCTCTATGACAAAACGGTTTCCAATATTCAGGAAATAAAAGCGAGAAAGGGGAAAATTGTCACAATTGGCCCTAAAGGCGATAAGGGCCTAGAGAAGATTTCAGATTTTTATATTCCAATGGATTTTGAAGGGCTAGAAGAGCTTGCACCACTCTATGTTAATGTGGCGAATCAATTGCTGGCCTACTATATGGCCAAATTTAAAGGGACTGACATTGATAAACCAAGAAATTTGGCCAAATCCGTCACAGTAGAATAAAAAAGGGATATGTTTAATCTAGAAAATTTAAATGAAGCACAGCGACAAGCTGTTTTAAATGTGAAAGGTCCTTCCATGGTTTTGGCAGGAGCAGGCTCCGGTAAAACGAGAACCTTAGTTTCCCGAATTTGCTATTTATTGAGAGAAAAAGGAGTGAGTCCCTTTCGTGTGCTCGCTCTAACCTTCTCCAATAAAGCGGCCCGCGAGATGCGAGAGAGAATTGCTAAGGAGGTCTCCTCAGACATTGGGGCCTTGCAGGTTACGACCTTTCATAGCTTTTGTGCACGCCTATTAAGAAGTGAGGCCAATTACCTTGGCCTATCTAAAAACTTTACGATCTATGATACCTCAGAATCCAAAGCTGTTGTTAAAACGTTACTCCAGCGGCGAGGGGTGAGTACCAAAGAAATCAGTCCTTTTGAAATTCTGAACTTCATCGAAGAATTGAGAAATAGAGGGCATTATCCTGGTACAGATGAGCGCCTATTGGAAGGGGAAAAAGAAGACCCCTTTTATGATTATTATCTTGAATATGAGTCTGAGCTTCACCGGGCTAACGCAACAGATTTTGGCGGCCTTATTACAGGTGTGATCGAATTATTCGAAAAATACCCAGATGTTTTAAAGCGCTATCAAGAGAGATTTAATTACCTGCTGGTGGATGAATACCAGGATACAAACCGCGCTCAATTTCTCTTGGTGAGGATGTTGTCTGAGTCTCATCGCAATATCTGTGTTGTTGGCGATGAGGATCAGTCTATTTATTCCTGGCGAGGCGCCGATATTAATAATATTTTGGAATTTGAAAAAATATATCCAGAGGCCGAAATTTTAAAATTAGAGCAAAATTATCGCTCTTGTAAAAATATTATTGAAGCCGCTTCCCATGTTATTTCCCGCAATACCCAAAGAAAAGGGAAGAGTATGTGGACCGCCAACCCTGAGGGGGAGTCGATTCTTATTTGTGAGCTTGATAGTGACAAAAGAGAAGCTGAGTATATCACGGAAGAAATCCAAAAAATTGGCCAAGAGAATGTTCCTTGGAGCGATATGGCGATTTTTTATCGCACCAACTCTCAGTCTCGCTTGATTGAAGATTATTTGAGAAAAGTACGTCTTCCTTATCGCATAATTGGTGGCATTAAGTTTTATGAAAGAAAAGAAGTTAAAGATCTATTGGCCTATTTGCGTTTAGTTGTTAACCAAAAGGATTCGCTCGCTTTAAGTCGAATTATTAATGTACCGGCGCGAGGGATTGGAGCAACGACCTTGCGAAAGCTTGAAAATGAGGCCGTTCAGCGCAGTCTTTCACTTTGGGAATTATGTGAATTGGTGACCAGTGATTATGAAAGTTATAAGCATTTGCGCTTAAGTGCTAAAATACGCAGTTCTTTACAGGACTTTGTTTGTCTTAATCAAGAATTAATGGCCCTCGACCAGGCCAAGGAGTCCCCATCCTTAATTTTTGAAAAGGCCTTACATGAATCAGGCTATTGGGAGTATTTACGAGCATCAAAAGATTATGAATCAATGGCGAGGATGGAAAACCTAGAAGAATTAGGAAACGCATTTAGCCAATTTGAAGAAACTAATCCTGATGGTGGTATTGGAACCTTCTTAGAAAATATTACCTTAGATCAGAGCATGAATGAAGACTTAGAAGAAGCAGAGAAAGGTGAGATCTCTCTAATGACCGTTCATGGCGCCAAGGGACTTGAATTTCCTTATGTTTTCGTTACAGGAGTGGAGGAAAATGTTTTCCCCAGTTATCGAAGCTTGGAAATGGGAGAGATGGCATTAGAAGAGGAGAGAAGACTTTTTTACGTGGCAATGACGAGGGCCATGAAGAAGTTGTATATATGTTTTGCTCAGGGGCGAATGCTTTTTGGGCAATTAAAGTTTAATGGGCCAAGTCGCTTTATCATTGAAATTCCAAATAAATATTATAATTGGTACAAAGAAAAAAAGTCTTCTTATCAGTCAGATGATTCTGGATGGGATGATGATGTTCTCGATTATCCAATTGAAGAGGAAAAAGTTTATTATTCTAAAAAAGTGGCAGTGGAAAATTCTACTTACCGAAAAGGTGAAGGAATTCTTCACGCTCTATATGGTTCGGGAAAGGTGATTGAAAGCCAAGGCCTAGGATCAGATGATAAAGTGGTCGTCCAGTTTAACGATGGAACTAAAAAGAAATTTATGGTGAAGTTTGCACCCTTACAAAGAATGTGAGAGGCCTTATGTTTGGAAAAGTTGATGCCCCCTTAAAATGGGAAAATGAAACATTATATCTTTTGGATCAAAGGGCATTACCAATAAAAGAAACCTATATTAATTGTCGCAACCTAGAAGAAACTCATTCTTGTATTAAAGAAATGGTCGTGCGAGGAGCTCCTTTAATCGGATTCACCGCAATTTGGGGTTTAGTCTTATGGGTTAAAAATAATCCCACGTTTATTATTTCTGAATTTGAACAAGCGGTAAATTATATCATCACCGCGCGTCCCACTGCCGTTAATTTAGAGTTTGAGGCCCGCAATTGTTTAACCATGGGTAGGAAGTATTTCGCAGAAAACGATAACTTTGAAGGATTCTACGAAAAGCTAAAGGACTTTGCCCTTTGTCAGATGCAAAAACTTTATGATGACAATATAGCGATGGCGAAAATCGCAGAACAAGAACTACAAAAAAAATTTGGTTCTAAAAAATTACGTTTAATGACTTTATGTAATACTGGGTACCTTGCCTGTGGGCCTATGGGAACCGCATTAGGAGTCATTTCATATATGCACTCTCAAGATAAGCTAGAACATGCCTATGCTAGCGAGACTCGTCCTTACTTACAAGGTTCTCGACTTACCGCTTATGAAATGGCGAAAGAGGGAATTGAGCATAATATCGTTGTCGAAGGTGCTGCTTCTTATTTATTACAGAATAAACTTGTGGATGCCATTTTTATAGGAGCTGACCGAATTGCTGCCAATGGAGATACGGCCAATAAAATTGGGAGCTCTTCTCTGGCCATTATTGCCCAACATTACGGTGTACCATTTTATGTCGTAGCACCCACCAGTTCTTTTGATCTCTCGACTGCCAATGGAGATGGGATTAATATTGAATTAAGGCCAGAAGAGGAAATTCTTCAATATAAAGGCGTGCAAATAGCTCCCAAATCCTCTACTGCGCTAAATCCAAGTTTTGATGTCACTTCTAATCAGCATATCACTGGTATTATTTGTGAAAAGGGCCTAATTCAACCCGTTGATAGCAATAATTTATCTGATATTGTGGGATCTTAAATGAAAAAAGCATCGATTGATATTGGTTCTAATTCCGTACTTCTTTTGGCGATGGACAAGGATACCATACTCATCGATGAAAGTCGCATTACCGGTCTCGGTAAGAATATCGATGACACAAAATTATTCTCTGACGAATCGATGGACGCGACCTTTTCGGTTCTGAGTGAGTACAAAACCTTATTGGCGGATCATCAAATAAGGCCAGAAGATGTTATCATTACCGCGACAGAGGCCTCTCGTGTTGTGAATAATTCTGGCCCCTTTTTTAAAAAAATTAAAGAGCAATTGGGATTTAATATTCAATTAATTTCAGGTGCAGGGGAGGCCTTTTACACCGCTAAAGGAGTCCTTTCTGGATTTGAGGTTAAAGGAAGTGAAAATTTTCTTATTATTGACATCGGTGGTGCCTCAACTGAGCTTATTAAAATAGATGGAAATGGAAACATCATTTACGATCAAAGCTTTCCCATGGGCTCCGTTCGATGCAGTGATTGGATTTTGAAGGGGAATGTTGAGGATCAATTGTCAAAAGTCATCAATTCAATCGCCAAAGAAAATTATCAATGCAATAAAGCAATAGGTGTTGCAGGAACAATTGTTTCTTTGGCCATGATTTTATTAGAGGCGAACCATTTCTCGAGGGAGGAAGTTGACGGTTACGTACTTAAACTTCATGCACTTAAGAGTTTGTGGAAAGAGATAGAATTTTTCTCTCCTCAAGAATTGCTAAGTCGATTTCCCATTCTAGGGAAGAGATCATCCTCACTCTTGGGAGGATTAGTCATTTTAATGAGAGTCATGGAGCATTTAGATCAAAGGGAGCTATTTATTTCGGCCCGAGGCCTAAGATATGGTACACTATTGGCAGGAAAAATTGATACTAAATTTGGTATTTGAGTTATGAAAACTAAAATATTAACACGAAATAAAGTTCTCTTTGATCAAACGGATTTTCCCGATGGGCTCTATATTGTAAAGTCTGGCAAAATTCTTCTTTTTAAGGAAGGCGAAGGCTCTACTTTTCTTCATGTTGATACAGCAGGGGTAAAGGATATTGTAGGTGAAATCTCAGCTCTGCAAAATAAAGATAGAGGCCTCGTTGCGATCGCTTATTCCGAATCAGAATTGGTTCATGTTCCTATTCAGGATATTCAATCAGTTCTTACAAAATGCCCCGAGTGGATTAATGATATTATCAATACTCTATGTGGTCGGCTCAATTCATTGATCGATTTGATGAGCGAGCATCGTATCCACAATGATCAGAAATATTTAGTCGAATTAAGCGAAGAGGAAATACTTCGCTATCGAAAAATAATTTTAGATTACAGAAAAGAGTAAGCTTAATGGAAAGTAATCTGACCTCTTTTAATGAGAGTTCCCATTAAAGAGGCGACTTTTTCTTGAGATCGCTTAATTTTATCAGCTTCGTTAGATAAGGCGGTTGTCATAACTTTAAAAGCTTCCTCTGCATAATTTCTCGGCGCTAGTTTGAGAATTTTACGTTGTGTTTCTTTAGGCAGAGTTTTTATCGCCATACCCATAATTGGAGCAGTGATGAAGTGAAAGATATAACGGAAGTCTTCATCTTGAATTTGAGTAATATTAGCGAAGCTAATACTTTTTTCCATTAACTCTGATGCCAATTGGGGATTTCTTGTTTTTATAATAGAGAGTATTTTTTCACGTTCTTCTGGTGTCATGTACTGCAACATCTCAATCGCTTGAGCTTTACCGTTAATAAAATATCCTTTTTCAGATTTTGCAGTCATTTAAGTTCCTTGTTTAAACTTCCCATTTCGTTTTTTCTTTAATGTATCTTGTCTCTGCGTTCTCTAGGGCCCGTCGATGAGATTCATTTAAATCGTTGATTTCATTTTTATGAGAGATTTTGATTTCTGCGACTTGGTCGCCGTGAACCTTTTTAAGGTTTTCAACCTCCTCTCCTAATCGAAGATTTTCTTCTTTAATGACGGCCTTTTGTTTATTTCGGAGAGCGATCAATTTACGTTGAAGTTCAATATCAAGATTGCGTATCTTTTGCTCATATTCTTCAGTCATACGGGTCATCGTATGCTCGTGAGACTTGACCTTTTTTCTATAGGCATCATCATTTTTATTCTTCAGCTTCTTCATATCATGACTAATGCGCTTATTTTCGCTTTCTTTGAATCGCTTGTATTGAATTTGAGATATATCGGCCATGATTCACCTTATAATTTGGAAAAGCCCGCCGGGCATTCTATTATAAAGGCTAATGGAGAGGTTCGTTTGCCACAAGGAGGAAAAAATGACCAATAGCGCGAGACCCCTAACTACTCGTAATGATAAGGAAAAGGTTTTTCTAATCGCCGGTGCACGGACCCCCTTTGGCCGTTTTGGAGGCGCCCTTCAGAAAATTTCTCCGGTTGACCTGGCCGTGGAAGCGGGCAAAGTTGCACTGACAAACTCTGGAATATCTCCCGATCAGATAGATCAGGTTATTTTAGGCAATGTTTGTCCATCAACAACAGATTGTCTTTATGGTGGTCGCCACCTCGCTTTAAAATTGGGTTGCCCCATAAGTACACCAGGTTATGTCGTTAACAGGCTATGTGGTTCAGGTATTCAGGTGTTATTAGATGGGATGAGGTTAATTCGTTCCGGCGAAGCACAGACCATTATATGCGCAGGCACAGAGAATATGTCATTAATCCCTCATTTGACCTACGGTGCCCGTTTCGGGCAAAAGTATGGCAGTCTAAAAAGTGTTGATATGCTTCTAGATTCTTTAACTGATCAATATAGTCAAATGCCAATGGGCGTGACAGCTGAAAACCTTGCTAAAAAATATGATATTTCGCGAGAGGAGTGCGAGTCTTACGCTGTTTCTTCTCATCAAAAAGTGGCCAAGGCCTATCAAGAAGGTCATTTGCAGGGAGAGATTTGTTCAGTTGAAGTTCGAGGGAAAAATATCGTTAAAGATGAACACTTTAGAGAGAGTATTAATAGCGAAGAATTATCAAAATTAAACCCATCATTTGAGAAGGCCGGAACAGTTACGCCTGCGACCGCTTCGGGGATTGTAGACGGCGCTTGTACTATCGTGATTGCCAGCGAATCTTTTGTTAAGGAAAACTCAATAACACCAATGGCAGAATTAGTTGATGGGGTTGTTGTGGGGGTTGACCCCTCCATTATGGGAATAGGGCCAGTTCCTGCGATTTCACAACTTCTTTCGCGTCATGACTTAAGCATTGAAGACATTGACCTTTTTGAAGTTAACGAGGCCTTCGCCCCTCAGGTTTTGGCCTGTCAAAAAGAATTAGGTATCCCTGAGAATAAATTAAATATTTGGGGAGGAGCGATTGCATTAGGCCATCCTCTGGCTGCGACGGGCACCCGGATTTCCTTGACTCTTGCTCGCCAATTAAAGACAGTAGGTAAAAAGACAGGGATCGCTTCTGCTTGTATCGGAGGAGGCCAAGGTATTTCTCTATTAATTCGCTCATGTGATTTATAAATGGAATTAGAAAAAACCGATATTGAAAAATTTGAAAAATGGCTTCAGCTTGATGTTGAGGCCATTACTTGGCAGGGGCGTAACCGGGAATCCTTTGATAAGGTGTGGAATGGTCTCATGCTCCAACTTGAAAATCAGCCTTTGAATTGGATTTTTAAGATTTTCGACCTTTTAAAAAGTAAGGTTAATATTGGTCCAATCCTATCCTGGTTTGATTGGTTATTGGATAAGTATATTTCGTTTATTTTTTTGTATAAAGATTTATCGATCATTGAATTATCTGAAATGGCCAATCGTCCAGTTGGCCATATCGCACTCACTTTGCGCAATTATTTTTTAGAACGATTTCCGGAAGAAGAGCAAAAATTATCTTCGTTCTTTCATATTTCCAATGAGTTCTCTTCGAGTGTTGACCGTCGTGTGGAGAACTTAAAAAAATACTTAGGGCGTAACACACTTATTACACAAGGTACTCGTGAGGATGAAATTCTTCGATCTCTTGAGATTACGCTTTATGAAGATTGGGATAATATTGTTTCCCTTTATTCAAATTCAGGAAAAAATAAAAATAAAAAAAAGAATGACTTTTCTAGGGAAAAGAGACGTCGCTTTATTTACTGGCTTAGAGATTTTGCCTTTCTTATGTTATTTGGCTATGTTTCAGTAGTCGCGATTATTCATGTCAATAAATGGTATCAGAAGCACTTAGCGGATAAAATTTCAATTTATGAGCCCCAATTAAAGTGGCTAAATCATAAACTGGTTTTTCAAGAAAAGGTTAAAGAAGGGAAATCTAAATTTAATCTCAATGTTGAAGATTTAGAAAAAGCAGAGATCGAAAACCGTCTTGAGCTGGAAATACCCGAAGAAGAGAAGCGATACGAAACGGAATCGGAAACAATTTTGACATCCATTGATTCCCAGCAAGATATTGATACGACAGATGGCGAAACCTCACTTTATGAGGAAGTTCTTAAAAGAGGCTATCGAGATACTCGTTATGGACGGACAAAAGTTTATCGCATTATGATTCGATCGAGCGATACTGCGACTACTACTGAAAAGTTGAAACAAGTTTTATCACAATTCCCAATAGAGCAAGTTGATAATGTAAGGCCGGGCACAATGGTGCCGGGGGGCCATTATTATAATATTTACGTGCCCCGGGAAAAAGTTAAAGAATTTATATCGGGTGTTACGCTAGAAGAAGATAGCCGTGTTTATCAATCGAGAACGAGCTCGCTAACCTTTAAAAAGGGTCATGATAAAGTCTTCATTTGGGTCAAGAGTATTTAAAAATTACATTTGTCCCTGAGGTATTTCAAATAGGGTCTTGAGTCTTCTCAATGTTTTATTGCTTACGCCTAGATAATACCATTGGCGGATAAAGCCAATAATCATCGCCGCTAAAAAACCATAAACCACACCAGAATGGGTTGTTTTCCGGACCAGGCCTGTGTCATGCGCCCCTCCCAGGAGAAAGGCAATTGTTCCAAGTACTAGCATAAGCATAGTCCAGGGGATTGTTTGGCGTTTGCAGCGTGTTGTATCTTGAACAAATTTTGTTGTTTTTTTGAGATAGGGCGCTAGGTCGGCAGGGGGATTATCAAATAGCTCTTTGATATCACCTTTTTGATTCAAAATGTCGTAAACGTTTTGAGTTAACCGCGACACTCCAATAAAATAAAACATTACAAATGCCTGGGCGAAAATGGTATAAATAAAACTTATGATGGCCAGTTGAATATGGCCTAGCGGAAATTCGATCAGCTTTAATGCGACTGCCGTTGTCAGACATATAGCTAAAAACATTAATAAAATAAGAAATCTTAGTAAATTATGCACAGTTTGGCCTCTTCAGTGATTGTCATCATCGGGTGAATTTGTTATTTCATCCATCTATGTACTTTCATATGACACGTTTAATGGCTTGAAAAGGTATCACGCTCCTATGTCTGAAATAAAAAATGACACACCTAAAAAGAAACTATTGGAAAACCCTATTCTGGGTAGTCTAATGGTCCCAATCGCGATTGTATTAGTAGGGGCACTGATCGTATTTGGCGTTACCAAAATGCTAAACTCTGACCGCTCTTATAAAGATTTAGTTAGAGAGATGAAATCAAAAACATTTGGTAATCGCTGGATTGCAGCATATGAATTATCCAAATTGATCTCTACTTCTCAAATTCCGGAAGACGAGCTTCCCTGGCTAATTACTAATTTATCGGAATTATATGATAGCACCGAAGACCCAAGGTCAAAGGATTTTATTGTCGTGGCCCTCGGTGCCCTTAAGCAACCAAGCTGCTTGCCTGTGCTAAAGAAAGCAGTTCAGCATACTGACCCCAATATTAGATTTCACGCTGTAGTGGCCTACGCCAATCTGCCCTATGGTAGCGTTCAGGATTGGCAGATTATAGAAAATTTATTGAAAAGCGAAGACCAGCCCCTGCTTCAAGCGTCTATTTTGGCCCTTGGAACCCATCGGGTAGAAAGCGCTCATCAGGCCATTAGGACACACCTCACTCATCCGGCACAATCAATCAAATACGCTGCCGCACAGGCCTTAGTTAATTTTAAAGACCCTGCTGCTCTTGAAGTAATCGAAGCAATTTTCCAATTGGATGCAGAGTCAATCACTCAAAGTAATTTGGAGCCCCAACAAATTAAAAATTTGAAATTGTCGATACTTACTAAGATCGGCCAAGTAAAATGGGATGACGCTCGGGGCCTTTTGGAGAGACGCGTTGAGATAGAGCAGGATATGACGATTCTTGCTAAGGAAAGAGAAGTTCTAAATATATTGAAAAATTAGGAGAGAATTAGCATAATCTAAGCACAATTATGTTAAATATATTTTTACACTTTACCTTTTAAAATCAATCGGTAAAGTGTCCTTTATATAGAGAAAAGGAAGTTTTGATGAGTGATAGTGCAGTAAGGCAAAGCCTGAATAGACGTGAGTTTTTCAGCTTTCTCAGTGTCGCGTGGATTTTATTTTCAGCAGCATGTGGGGGGCTACTTAGTTTAGCTTTTCGCTTTAGTTACCCTAACGTTAACTTTGAGCCTGAAATGGAGTTTCTTGCAGGAAAGCCTGAAGACTATGAAGAGGGTGTCGATGAACGTTGGAAAAATGGTTACGGCGTGTGGATGGTTAAGCAAGAAGGAAAGCTCGTGGCGCTTTCTAATATTTGTACTCATCTTGGCTGTATTCCAAACTGGCAACCAGCAGAATTAAAATTTAAATGCCCCTGTCATGGTTCAGGTTATTACACGAATGGTATTAACTTTGAGGGGCCCGCTCCTCGTCCTCTGGAGCGTTATAAAATTTCGTTAACTCCAGAAGGCGTTATCAAAGTGGATAAAACAAAAATATATCGTTACGAAAAAGGGCAATGGGATCACCCCGATGCCTATCTTTCAGTTTAATAGGTAAAGGATAGTTATTATGGCGAACAAGGGATTTGCTGATAAAGTGAGAGAGACTCAGGTATGGAAGTCTATTTTTAGACATGGTCCACCTGATAATTCAAGAAATAGAGCAGCAGTTGTTGCAGGAAACGTGTTTCTTCATTTACACCCCATTAAGTTAAAAAAGTCTGGCGTTCAGTTAGGTTATACATGGTGCATGGGGGGATTAACATTTTTTATCTTTCTGGCCCTTACTGTAACGGGCCTATTGTTAATGTTCTATTATCGTCCAACAGCGGAATATGCGTTCAATGATATTATCGCTCTCAAAGAGCACGTGCCTTTGGGAATTATGCGTGAAATCCATCGTTGGGGCGCTCACGCCATGGTTATTACCGTCTGGCTTCATATGTTCCGCGTTTTCATGACGGGATCTTATAAGCCGCCACGTGAATTCAACTGGGGTATTGGTGTTATTCTTCTCGTTTTAACATTGCTCTTATCCTTTACAGGTTATTTGTTACCGTGGGATCAATTGGCAATTTGGGCCATTACAGTTGGATCTAATATGGCAAAAGCAACTCCGTTCATGGGTCATGGTGGCCCCGGGGCAGCTCTTGCCCAGATCGGTGACTTCGTTATGGTTTCAGACAAGAACGATGTCCGCTTTCAATTATTGGCAGGTCGTTTTGTAGGTGAGCCGGCGCTCCTTCGTTTTTATATTCTTCATTGCGTATTTATCCCACTTGTTGTTGGGGTTTTGATTGCAGTTCACTTTTGGAGAGTGCGTAAAGACGGCGGTATTTCAGCTCCACTTTAATTTAAGGATTTAGATTCATGAAAGAGATTATTAACTGGTTAGCTGATCCGATTAGATCGTTCCCCATTTTTTGTTTTTTATTTTATTTAATGATTAAGAATTATAAAGTTATAGGGACGAAAAAATTTGGAATCATTTCGGCCCTATTGTCTATACCTGTTGTCGGATGGTTCGCTGCTGACCCGAATTTTTGGGCCATTATAACCTGGCCGGATAATATTCCAATCGTAATCTTGATTGTCCTTGTGTCGTTTTTGACATGGTTTGCCCTTTATAAATGTGCGGTTAATGATACGCGTATTGAGGCCGGGCAATGCCCAATCGAGGCCTTACCTGAAAATAGAGAAAAGGTTTGGTGTTGGCCTAATCTTGTCTATATCGAATTATTTTGCATTATTGCGACAACTGTTTTCCTGATTGTATGGGCGATCCTTTTTAAGGCGCCACTCGAGGAGCCCGCCAACCCAACTTGGGCACCAAACCCGGCGAAGGCCCCGTGGTACTTTCTTGGGCTGCAAGAAATGCTTGTTTATTTTGACCCTTGGATGGCCGGGGTGGTTTTACCAGGTGTTATTGTTGTGGGACTAATTGCTATTCCCTATATTGATACCAACCCTAAAGGTAATGGCTACTTTACCTTTGTTGAAAGAAAGATGGCCGTCTCTTTATTTCTTTTTGGTTGGTTGGCCTTATGGCTTTACCTTATTATCGTGGGAACCTTTTTAAGAGGGCCAAACTGGACTTTCTATGGACCATTTGAGTTTTGGGATTTTCATAAAGTTGTCGCCGAATATAACGTTAATCTATCCGAATTTTTGTGGATTAAATGGCTGAATACGTCTATGCCAAAAAACCTCGTGATACGGGAAAGTTTAGGAATTATACTATCCTTCCTTTATATGTTCGGTCTGCCCCCAATTATGGCAGCGAGTAAAAAGGGTAAGCAATTAATCAAGGATATGGGGCAGATGAGGTTTTATATTTTAACTGTCCTGGTTTTGCTGATGTGTAGCTTACCAATCAAAATGGTACTGCGTTGGTTATTTAGTCTGAAGTACATTGTTGCGTTACCAGAATGGGAATTGAACCTTTAGTTTTAGGGATTTGTAGGTATGAAAAAAGATATTGAACCAGGCATGGCCTTTAATATTAAAAAATTAAATAAGATTTTTGCCTTTCTTTCTTTTATTTTTCTTGTGAGTGTTATCTGGGTGTTCCTTGATGATTATATTCGTCCGTGGAAGGCCTTTCAGATTGAGGCCATGAATATAAAAAGAGAAAAAATTTCAGAAAAGCTTAAGTTGGCCGAGGAAAAACTTGATAAAAAGAAAAAAGAGGAAGTCCTAGCAGAAATTGAAAAAGGTAAGGCCCTCGCCAAAAGCCGTGTCCAAGATATTCGTAAAGTTGAAAAGCGAATAATGGAGCTTAAAAAAGAGATTAAGGCCGAAACCATTATTAATGGTACGTTAAATTCTCAAGTTGCTGCTTTAACTTTTGACTATGGTGTGGCCCACACTAATCACGCCCCAAATGCCAAGTCACTCTTTAAGACTATGTCTCATAAAAAACGTCTTTTTGCTGAGTCGAGAGATCGAATGAAAGATCTTGATGGTCGCTTTAAAAAAGCTCAGAAGAGATTAGAGGAACTAAAGAAAGAACAAATTGTTGCAGAAAAAGAACTTAAGGCATTAACTGGTTCAATTGATCTTCTCCGTCAGGCCAAAGCTCAAACGGATATGAATGGTATTTTTGTTATTCGGAATGCTCCTCTTATTGATTTCTTAGATCCAACTTTGAAGATTCAACAATTAGTACTCACAGATGTAACTGATGACCGGTATTTTCAACATGTACCTAAAGTCGATCGATGTATTACTTGTCATACCTTTATCGATCAAAAGGGCTACGAAAAAGAGAAAAATCCTTTTAAAACTCACCCCAACCTGGACTTAATGGTTGGTTTAAAGTCTCACCATCCAATGAAGAGATTTGGTTGTACTTCTTGTCATGGTGGTGAAGGGCATAGAGTAACTGATTTCAGCTCTCCTGCTCACACTCCTCAAAATGAAGAGCAGAAAAAAGAATGGGTCGAAAAATATAATTACCACCCTCCTCATAAAATCGCTCAGCCAATGTACAAAAAAGGACAAACTGAAGCCGCCTGTATTAAATGTCACCAGGGAGTGGAGTTTATTCCTCAAGGAACGGTTGTTAATGAAGGCCAGAGAAATATTGAAAAATTTGGTTGCTATGCCTGCCACAAAATCGAAGGGTGGGAGCACAAGAGAAAACCTGGCCCAGGCCTTAAGAAGATTGCCTCTAAGGTAAGTAAAGAATTCTTTAAAAATTGGGTTTGGGATCCCAAAAAATTTAATAAGCATGCAAAAATGCCGAGCTTTTTTGGGCTGGATAATAATAAAGATCCAAAGTTCATGAAAAAGAATATTGCTGAGGTTAACGCAATTGCAGAATACCTTTTCGATAAGTCAGCTGATTATAAACCATTTAAGACTTTTTCCGGTGGTAATGCCGAGAGAGGTAAAAATTTGGTTAAGGAAATTGGTTGTATGGGGTGCCACGGGGTAGAGGGCTTCGAAGATATTTCGGATAAAATTGACGCTTTTGCTGGTCCGCATTTGACAGGAACTGGCTCTAAAGTGAACCCTGATTGGTTGGTTTCTTGGCTTAAAAAACCAACTCATTATCAAGAAGATACGATCATGCCGAGCTTTAGGCTCACCGATCGTGAAGCGAATGATATTACAGCTTATCTCATGTCCTTAAAGAATCGTCAGTTTGAGTCTTTAGAGTTTGAAAAATTAGACACAAAAGTTCGCGACGAAATTTTGATAACTTACTTCTCAGCTTTCGACACTCTCGCAGTCGCCAAGAAAAAACTCGATTCAATGAGTGATAGAGAGAGAACGCTCGAGCTTGGCCATCGCTCTGTTGGTAAATATGGTTGCTATTCATGCCACAATATCGATGGTTTTGAAGGGCGCGCACCAATTGGTCCAGAGCTAACCAAAGTTGGCTCTAAGCCACTAACTCAGTTTGGTTTTGGCCATGAGCATGATGTTGAACATTCTCGAGATGGCTGGATTAAGGCACATTTACTTAATCCCAGACGGTGGGATAACGGCATTGATAAGCCTTTTAAAGATCTTTTAAGAATGCCTGACTTTGATATGACTGAGGAAGAGGCAAATTCAATCACTATTGCCTTAATCGGTCAGGTTGCGGATAAAATTCCACTCTCTGGTATTAAGAGGCTTGATGCCCATGAACAAATTGCAGCTGATGGAATGAAAGTTGTTAATAAGTTCAATTGTATCGGTTGTCACCAAGTCGATGGAGTTCGTGGTGATATTCTAAAAATGTATGATGAAGATATTAACGAGGGACCTCCCCTCCTTGTCGGGCAGGGGCATCGGGTTCAAGCTGATTGGTTTCATCACTTCCTTAAGGATGTCTATCCTATTCGCCCATGGTTAAAAGTGAGGATGCCAACATTTAACCTTAGTAATGAAGAGAGAAACGCCATTGTTTCAATGTTTCAGGCCAAAGAAAAGCAGCAAACCTTTGTTGATAATAAGGTTCGTGTTCAATGGGAGCCGGGTGAAAGAGTTGCTGCGAAAAAGCTATTTGACAGTTTAGCCTGTGCTTCTTGTCATACCGCTGGCTTTAATAATGAAGAGGCCACTGCGCCAAATCTTTATTTTGCGAAAAGAAGATTGCGTCCCTCTTGGATAAAAAAATGGTTAGCTAACCCACAAGCGATTCTTAGTGAAACAGTTATGCCTAACTTCTGGGAGGATGGTGAGGCAACTGAGCCTTCTATCCTTGATGGTGATCCGAAAAAGCAGATCAATGCATTGACGAAATATTTAATTGAGATTGGACATGACTTTCTTCCAGATTCTCAAACGAAATATTGGGAGACTAAATAATGAGTACTAAAGCCCATGATGGACCTTTAAAATACCCAAATGACCCTCAGTTTGGGGTCGCCTCTCCTGGAAAAATCGGTATGTGGCTTTTCCTGGGAACCGATGCAATGTCCTTTTCAGGACTATTGATTGCCTATGGAATTCTTAGAGCGACCATGGAATGGCCAAATCCTGTTGAGGCCCTCGGTGGTGTTGGCCTTTCTGGTTTTATGACTTTTCTTTTAATTTGCTCTTCTTTATCCATGGTGCTCGCGATTGATGCGTGTAAGGGAAGAGATCGCAAAAATATGCTTCTATGGCTTGGCCTGACCATTGCTGGTGGCGTTAGCTTTCTAGCGATCCAAGCTTACGAATACATGCATTTGATAAATGACCTGGGAATGACTTTTAATACCTATGCTGGTCCTACTGGTAATGGCCTGTTTTCCTCTACATTCTTTGCAATTACGGGTTTTCACGGTCTTCATGTTCTAGCGGGTACTATTTATTTAATGTATATGTTCAAAATGGCCTTTGACGGTCGCTTCGATAATGGCGATTATAACCTTTTAGAGCTCGCCGGACTTTTCTGGCACTTTGTAGACTTAGTATGGATTCTCGTTTTCACTTTCATTTACCTACTTTAGGTAAATTAATATTCACTTTTTTTTTATTTGCGAACGAATTTGCGCAGGCATGCCCCCTTTGCGCAGGTTCGTCTGATAATCCTCGCGATGGTTATATTGTCTATATTTTGATGGGTTTTATTGCTTTGACTTATATACCTTTTTATATTCTCTATAGAACTATCATTAAAAACCGCAATTCTGAGTTAATCCTTGATGAAAAATAATAATAAAAGCATTTGGGCCTTATCCTTAGGCCTAGGTGGTGTGATACTTGTTTTTCTCGTTTGGTTTATTTATTTCCGAACTCAGGCACAAACAGAGGTTAATTTAACATTTCTTCCGGCAGTTAACGCCATTTTAAACACTTTAACCAGTATCTTATTAATACTTGGTTTTCGTGCCATTCGCAAAGGTCATAAAGAAAAACATATCAGGTTAATGATATCTGCTGGCCTTACATCAGCAATTTTTCTCGTTGGCTATTTGCTCTATCATTATTTCCACGGTGACACGCGCTTTATTGGATTTGGGATAAAAAAATATGCCTATTTCTTTATTTTAATCACTCATATTATTTTGAGTATTGTTCAGGTACCTTTGATTCTCGCAACTTTCAGCTTTGCGGCCCTCGGAAAATTTTCGGCCCATAAAAAAATTGCTCGAATCACTTTCCCTGTATGGTTATACGTTTCAGTTACAGGGGTTCTGGTATTTTTATTTTTAAAATTTCTTAATTATTAAGGCATGATAAATCGTAATTTCCATCATGATAGAGTCCAAATCCGAAGCGTACCAGGTTTTCTCGTGAATCAATTATAATATTATGTTCATTTAAAAACTTAGTGATTTCTTTCGCCGTCTTATTATCTTGAACCTTAAAAGTATAAAAATGGCCATGGTCATTGAGATCCCTGTGAATAAGGGTCTTTTTATTAATTTGTGGATGATTTTGCTTTTCCAACTCATCAAGAAATTGTTTTTGGCAGAATTGAATATGGCGATGAATAACCTCCACCGTGATATTTTTATCTTTAAAAAGATTAAAAACTTTTTCCATACGATAGAGTGGAGAGAAATCCATGGTTGAGCCCGCAAAACGCAGTCCATCCTCAGGGAAACTGACGGATCCAGGTTTTATTTCATCTAATTGGCCAAGTGTTGCGAACCAACCGGTGTTCTTTGGGCGAATTTTAGTTTGCGGAGGAGAGTAGAGAAAGCAGCAGCCTTCTCCTGCTTGAGCATATTTGTAGCCACCAGCGATAAAAAATATTTGCTCTTGAACTTCTCGCAGTGAGTAGGGGGTGGCCATAAAACTATGGTAGCCATCTAAAACAAAAATACTTTCTTTCTGCTTTTTATGACAAATCATACTAATGAGTGCATCTGGGATCTTCACGCCAGAATTAAAGAAAACATGGCTTAAAAAAATCATTTCGGGATTATTTTTTTCAATGGCCAAAAGAAAACGCTCTGGAAATGATTCAAAAGGAATAGTGGGCACTTTGATAACTTTTATATCGCCACTTTCTTGGAGACGGTCTATTTGCCTATTAAAGCTATAAAATTCAGAATCTGTTGTCACGATGGTTGGCGTTTGGCCTTCGAGAGAAGAAATTAAGCGATAGGCCAATTCATGCGTGTTGGGTGCAAAAGTAATATTTTCAAAATGATCAACATCTAAAACTTCAGCAATAAACTTTTGTACGGTGGGGATCTTTTCACTAAAAATTTTATTCCATTTGTGATCGACCAGCTTTGCTGAATCTTCCCAGTATTCGAGCATGCCCTCTCTTGTGACGTCCGGCCAAAAATGATGGGAATGGCAGGCCATATGCTGAATATGAGAGTTATATTTTAAAAACCCAGAATAATATTTTTTGTACATAAGACACCCCCTAATAGAAAAAGCTTAATTGTGATTTTAGCTTATCTGGTAATGGAGGAAGTTTTGATCTTGGAATAATAAATGTAGAAATATTAAAGAAATCGACAAAAATGCGATTTTTTTCAGCTGTTTGCTTGAGATATTGATGCCCTGATGAGCCACCCGTTCCAATTTTAGTACCGAGCATTCGATGGGCCAACATGGCATGACGGTAGCGCCAAGAGGAAAACTGCTCATCAATATCAATAAGGTGTGTGATAATTTTATAAGGAAGGGCCATGAGAGGATAATCTCTGTATAAACAAATAAATAAAGCGTTTAATAAGGCCTTTTGACCGAGTTTGCGCTCACCCTTATTAACTTCTTCTTGATGTAGCTTCACATCAAATAAGCTATCAAAGGTTTGACGAGTAATTTTTAAATTTTCAAATTGAATTTCTTTTTCCCTTTCGGAAAGATTCGCTAGGTTATTGACGATAGTACTCCTGTCTTCATCTAGCATTTTCTCAACACTCAATTGATATTCTTTCCAAAAATCAAATTCTCCTTTATACGTAAAGGGCATTCTTTCTAGCCAGTCAGATAGCAAAGAAAAGAGAGAGGGGGTTTTTTCTACTTCTTCGATATGGTCCCTATCCTTGGCATTAAGGCGGCCAAGAAAATATTCGCGATCGATTTGATGTCTATTATGAGTGGAGAGTCCTAATCTAATTTCTACTTCACGGAATTGCACGCTTTGGAAGCCGGAAGCTGGGACTAAATAATCTCTAAATTCGAGAAAGTCCATAGGAGACATTGTTTCCAAAATTTCAATTTGGTTATTAAGAACAAATTGAATTTTCTTGATCCTTTCCAATTTTTGGTCAATTTCTGATAATTGAGAGTCCTGCACTGGCTTTTGGGATAAAATACTTTGAATAAATTTAATTTCATGAATTATTTGTTTAAACCATAGCTCATAAACTTGGTGAATAACGATAAATAGCATCTCGTCATGACACGGGTTGTCGTATGATGGTGACACTGGGTGTTGTGAGTCAAGCAGTTGATTTAATTTTAAATAATCGCCATAGTAAATAGGTTTTATTTTATTTTTCATAATGCTCTCATTGTCAAAATAGTGATTTAAGGCCACCTCATTAACGAATTTTTATGGCCACTTGTCCATAAGAAATTATCACTAGATTGATTGTCGAATCCTGGCCAACTGTGTATAAGAAATCAAAAATTTTCAAATATAAGAATTTTATGCTGTATAGACGACTATCTTTGTTAACATTACTCACTACCTTTCTCCTCTTATTGCTGGGAGGGGTCGTGCATAATACGGGCTCATCTCTAGCTTGCCCTGACTGGCCTTTATGTTACGGTCAGTTTTTTCCTAAAATGGAAGGCGGCATTTTGATTGAGCACGGTCACCGCTTACTGGCCTCCTTTGTCGGCCTTCTGACGCTCATAATGGCAGCAATGGCCTTTCGGCTTAGAAAGAAAAGCGAAAAGCATTCTCATTTTTCAAAACTTACATTATTGGCGCTTTTCTTTGTTATTCTACAAGGTTTACTGGGCGGGATAACTGTCATCTATCGTTTGCCAACAATTGTTTCGACGTCTCACCTGGCCCTGTCGATGATATTTTTCTGTACCTTAATTCTTATTTTCCATGAGGCCCGCTTCCTAGTGGAAAAGAGCGAGAACCCTCTGGAATTAGAAGATATCCCTGCTTTGCAAAAGGGTTGGTCAACAGGGACTAAGAACGCTCTCCAAATTTCTTCTTTCTTAATTTATATCCAGATTATCCTCGGGGCCTTTATGCGCCATAGTGGCGCTGGTGTCTCCTGCGGCCTTGGCTGGGATAATGCCTTTCTCTGTCTTGATACAAATACCTGGATTAAAAGCTTTTGGCCGGCAATGCCAATTGCCCAGCTCCATATGCTTCACCGTTATATCGGCGTCGGTTTAGGTATTATTGTTTTACTATCTCTTCTTCGAGCGATTATTTTTTCGATTACTCGAAAAAACCTAATTGGCAGTTCTGTTTTTAAAAATATTATATTTCATGGAACGTTTGGGATTATTGTTATTTTTGCACAGGTTTGTTTAGGTTTCTTTACTGTGGCCTATAATCTTAGCCCGATGCCGACAACCCTTCATCTCGGTGGTGCAGCATTAATACTGGGAACCTTATGGTCTTTATCTTTATTCATTGGCCGTTTAGAAAGCGAAGTTTTCCCGAATAAAATTTATTCAACCTTAGAAGACCTCGTAGAACTTACCAAACCGAAGTTATCCGGCTTGGTGGTCGCAACAATTTTTATTGGAATGTTTATCGCGCCAGGTGAAATAGGTTTTTTTAAGGGTGCGTTTGCGATCATTTCCTGCCTATTGGTTGTCTATGGAGCCGCTGTATTGAATTGTTATCTAGAAAGGGATGTTGACCTTTTAATGGATAGAACAAAAAATCGCGCTCTTCCCGCTGGCCGTATTGATCCTGGTATGGCGCTCTTTTTTGGTTGCTTTCTTTTATGTGTGAGTTTACCAATTCTCGCTATCTTTATTAATCCATTAACATGCCTATTGGCCTGTTTAGCGACTATCCTCTATCTCTTTTTCTACACACCAATGAAGCAAAAAACCGAACTTGCCGTAATTGTAGGGGCAATTCCGGGTGCGATTCCTCCGGTAATGGGATGGACAGCAGTGACTGGCCATATAGATCCCATGGCATGGATTCTATTTTTAGTGCTTTTTATATGGCAATTACCTCATTTTCTAGCAATTTCAATTTATCATGCTGAAGATTACGGCAAGGCCAGTATTAAGGTTTTTCCAAACCTCAAAGGTTTGAATATGACACGTAGTCTGATCTTTTGGTTTACTTTTTTAATGCTCGGTATTTCAATTTTACCTTTTTTCTATGGTTTTGCTGGCCCCGCCTACGCTAAAGCCGCCTTTGTTATGGGCGGAATTTTTACTCTAATTGCTGCAGTGGGTTTTATTTATCCGGTGAAGGGAGCGGCGCAAAGAAGTTGGGCGCGTATTTATTTTCTCGGCTCTATTTTTTATTTACCCTTATTATTGGGTGCCATGGCATTTTTAAAATAGACTTTTAATCCCAGAAATATTAGAAAAGTAGCAAAACTTTATCTTTAAAGTTAGAATAATTTAAATTCTAATGTTAACCCGAATTGCTTGAGGTCTGTTAAATAATAGGACGGCGTTATGATGCAAATGATTACCGATTTTTTAAATAGTTTAACCCCGCCACAGGATATTTCTGAGAATGGCCATTTGATTGATTGGTTGTTTAATTACACCACTACTTTGAATGTATTTTTCTTTATTTTGGTATGTTTGGGCCTTTTTGGTTTTGCCATTCTTTATCATCATAAAAGACATCCTAGGCCGTATTATACCTATGGCAATAAAAAGACTCATATTCTTGTCGCTACAATTATAGGTATTGCTGTTTTTGTTGGTATCGATATGAATATCACCAGAATGTCCAACGATGACTTCACAAATGTTTTCATTAACTGGCCTTCTGAGGATGAGGACATTGTCCGAGTTGAGGTTTTAGGCCAGCAATGGATGTGGAACTTTCGTTATGCAGGTCAAGATGGTGTTTTTAATACAGATGATGACATAACAACTGTTAACGACCTTAGAGTTCCAGTTGGTAAAAAAGTAGTTTTTCAAATTATTTCAAAAGATGTAATTCACTCACTTTATTTTCCAAATGCTCGTCGGAAAGTCGATGCTATTCCTGGGCGTATTACTCGCTTATGGTACAAGCTTAAAACCCCTGGCGTCTATGATATTGCCTGCGCTGAAATGTGCGGGACCTATCATTACAGAATGCAAGCAAAACTAACTGTCTATACCCAAGAAGAGTACCAGCAATGGCTTAATACTGCTCAGCAGATCGCCAAAACGGAAAACGACGTTGAAAAAGCTGACCTCTTTTGGGGTTGGAAGTGGCAATAATTTAGGTTTCAATTTAATTTAGGAGAGTCAAATGGCTTTTTTTGAGCAGCATATCCATCCAAAGCCCACCACCTTTTTATCAAAGTATATTTTCTCCTATGATCATAAGGTGATTGGTAAGCAGTTTTTGTGGTACGGAATTTTATTTCTTTTAATTGGTGGCCTAATGGCGCTAATGATTCGTTGGACATTAGCTTACCCTGGACAGCCGTTTCCCATGTTTGGATCTTTCCTATTTCCTGAGACTGGAGGGGCCGTCCCACCGGATACATACGCCATGCTTTTCACAATGCATGGAACAATTATGATCTTTTATGCCATTACTCCTATTTTAATAGGGGCCTTTGGTAATTTCTGTATTCCATTGATGATTGGTGCGAGAGATATGGCATTTCCTTTGTTGAATATGCTGTCTTTTCACCTTGCCGTGGTCTCGGGCCTTTTTCTTATGGCCTCGCTTTTTACCCCACTTGGTGCAGCTGCTGGAGGATGGACCTCTTATCCAACCCTTAGTACCTTAATCGGTAGCCCGGGTGTTGGTCAGACACTTTGGTCAATGGCAATTTTTGTTCTCGGTATCAGTTCGACGATGGGCGCGGTTAATTATATTACCACTATTATAACTCTTCGAGCTCCTGGTATGGGATATTTTGATATGCCCTTAACTGTTTGGGGTCTTGGTTTAACAGCGGTCTTGAACGCGATCTTTCTTCCAGTATTGGGTGCAGGTGTTTTACTTCTTGTTTTTGATCGTGTGTTTGGAACAACATTTTTCCTCGCTGGAGCAGCCGCCACCAGTGGCTCGGGAGATCCGGTTCTATTTCAGCACGTTTTTTGGATTTTCGGTCACCCAGAAGTTTATATTTTGATCCTACCGGCCTGGGGTATTGTTTCTGATTTATTGAGCTTTTTTGCGAGAAAGCCTGCCTTTGGTGCTAAGGCCACTGCCTTATCAATGACGTCAATTACAATTCTTTCGACTTTGGTTTACGGTCATCATATGTTTACAACGCAAATGAGTCCGCTTTTAACGCAGACCTTTATGACCTTGACGATGACTATTTCCATTCCATCGGCCATCTTTTTTGCGAATTGGTTGGGAACTTTATGGAAAGGTTCTATTAGACTTCATTCCCCTATGCTTTTTTCCATGGGCGTGGTTTTTGTTTTCGGTCTTGGAGGCTTAACTGGTCTTTATCTTGGGACTGTAACAACGGATCTTTATCTCCATGATACTTATTTTGTTGTAGGACATTTTCATTACACTATGGCGGCATCAGTTCTCTTAGGGGGATTTGCGGCCATTTATTTTTGGATGCCAAAGATGTTTGGAACACTGATGAATGAGTTTTGGGCCAAGGTTCACTTTTGGATTACCATGATGGGTCTTAATGGTGTCTTTTTTGGCATGATGCTTGTTGGTTATGCTGGAATGCATAGAAGACTTTATAACCCTTTTGTTTATGACTTCTTAGAAAAACTAATTCCAATGAATATGTTTATTACTTGGTCTGCAATTATTATGGGCTTAGCTCAAATTATCTTTGTCGTTAACTTTGTTCACGCCGTTTTCTTCAAGAAAGAAAAGGCCAGTGATAACCCATGGGAAGTTGGAACATTAGAATGGGAAATCCCATCTCCTGCACCTCATTATAACTTTAAAGAAATCCCTGTCGTAAAATGTGGACCTCATGAGTATGGGAATCCTAATTTACCAGCAGGAAAAGACTTTCAATTTCAAACTGAAGAACTAGCATAGGGTTTTTGGCGTAATGACGACAATGACAGCAAATGACTTAAAAAATGAGCAAGGAAGGGCCCAAGCTAATAAGGTGGCGATGGTCTTTCTTTTTGTCTCTTTTTCAATGTTATTTGCGACTTTATTTTTGGGTTATGCAGTTTTTCGTTTAACTGCTACAGATTGGCCACCAACTAATCTGCAGGCCTTACCCTTGGCCGGCCCCTTTGTAAGCACGATTTGTGTTGGTCTTTCGTCATTGTGTTATTTTTTGTCTCAAAAAAATAAAGCTTATTCGCAATTATTAATGCATCTTTCAACACTTTTTTGCGCTCTCTTTTTGGGAACACAGTTTACTCTTTGGAGTGATTTGAAAGAATTGGGTATTTTTGCGAATACCGGTATTTTTGGATCGATCATTTATGGGTTCACATGGATACATGCTGCTCATATGGTGATGGCCCTAATCAGTCTTTTATGGGTTGATTTTAGAATGATTTTTAAGGGGGCCAAAGAGTTGGATACTCTAACGGGGAAAAATGTTGGAAGCTTTCTCCATTTCTTAGGCGTCATTTGGTTAATAATGTTTGTTACTATATTTTTGATTTAATTGAGGATTAATATGAATAGAATGTCAGTTCTTATTTTTGTCTTATGCCAGGTACTACTTTTTGGCTGCCAAGAAGGTAATTTTCGCGAGGGTGTCATTATGGCCGGGGGTCAGTACGTGAGTGCAGAAACCCTCAATAAAGGGCATCAGATTTATATGGAATATTGCATGCCCTGCCATGGCGTCAAAGGTGATGGTAATGGTGTCGCAGCAAAAGGTTTACCCGTTCCACCGCGGAATTTTACACTAGGCTTGATAAAATTTGGCGATGTGACCTCTGGTGATTTAACTCACGATGAGGCCGTCTATAAAACTTTAAAAGAAGGACTCGATGGAACAGCAATGTTGCCTTGGGATTTAAAGCCCGGCCAGATGGAAGCTGTTTGGCAATATATTAAAACTTTCGCTCCTAAAACATGGGTCGGTAAAGACAAAAAGCTTGGTGAGAAGATGACATTAGGAAAAGATCCTTTTGGTCTTGCTCATAAAGAGGCGGCAATTAAACGAGGTCGAGAAGTTTACCATGTTGTCGCTCAATGCCAGAGTTGTCACAGAGGTTATGTTTCAAACACTGAGCTTAAAGAAATGACAATGAGACTGACAAAGGAAACAGCTGACGACGTAGATGAAGATTATTTTAAAATTAAGCTTCAAGACAGTGATCATGGCTATGTCACCTTACCACCGGACTTTACTTGGCATAAAGTTCGTTCAGCTCAAAATATTAATGATTTGGCAATCAGAATTGCTGCAGGAGCTGGTGGAACTGCCATGCCAGCATGGAAAGACACAATTGAAGATGATGATGTGTGGGCCGTCGCCTATTACGTTAAACACTTAATGGAAATGAAAGATACGCCTAAAAGGAAAAAGTTAATGGAGAGTTTGAAGTAAGATGAGTCAACCAACTAGCGCGACGACATTTGTTCGCAATTATAATTTTATTGAAAATGTTGTTCGCAAAAAATCGTTTTGGCTTATTTTTTTCGTATTCACATTTGGATTTCCTATTTATCGTTCGATGAATAGAGAATTGCCACCAGAACTCCCCAATTACTTTCAGGTTCCCCATTTTCGTTTCGTTGATGAATTTAATAAGCCTTTTGGTTCAGATGAGCTGAAGGGCAAGTTTTATCTTGCTAGCTTCATGTTTACATCTTGTCCAACATCTTGCCCGGGCCTAATGGAAAAAGTTCAAAAGGTGCAAAAAAGAGTTCGTGGATTGGGAACGAAAGTTGCTCTGGTGACTTTTACAGTTGACCCCGAAACAGACACTCCCAAGGTGCTTAATAAATTTGCGAGGGACTTGAAGGCCAATCCTTTTGTTTGGAAATTTGTTACCGGGGATCATCAAAAAATATATGATTTGGTGGTTAATGGCTTTAAGTTAGCAATGGGGGGGAAAGAACCCATTCAAAAACTCGTTGATAATGAGGAAGTCGATTTAATCGATATTGTACACTCCGAAAAACTAGTTCTTGTTGATAAAACGGGAATGATTCGGGGTTATTATTCCACGGATAAAAATTCGATTAATAAGTTAATGATTGATTTAGGAATTTTAGTAAATAGACATAAAATTAATTAGGGGAGTTTGTATGGAAGCCCATGCTCACAAAAGCCACAAGAAAGAATACTTTGCCGTTTTTATACTTTTAACTATTTTAACGATTATCGAAATATACATTCCAGAGGCCGAAAGCCTGAGTAAGATTGCGAAAGGCAGTGCGCTGACCTTTCTCGCTATTGGAAAGGCCTGTACGGTTGCTTATTTCTATATGCACCTAAAAGAGGAAACACGCTGGCTAAAGTTCATTGCAGCGATACCTGTTAGTGCGGGTATTTACGCAGTCGTTGTTATTTTAGAGTCAATCTACAGATAAGGGGAAGGTATAATGGAAAATTCAAAACCATCATCGATTGTTACGGATAAAGTTAAGCCTGCGGCGACAGAGGATCAGTTTTCCATGTCCACAGTTGGATTAATTATTTTTCTAATTATTGCCATGATTAGTTTAAAATCTTTTATCTACATCAAAGATGGTAAAAGAAGTGGCAAGTAAAACAAGTAAAAACATTTAATATGACCAAAAGCCCCTCTATCAGGGGCTTTTTTTTGGTAAATACTATATATAAAAATAGCTTGGAATGAGTAATTTTTCATCGCTACAAAAAAAAATAAAAAAAAAATAAAAAAAAGAAAAAATAGTGTTGACATCGGACCCTTATCCATCTATTTTCAGCTTCACCTTGAAACAACTACGGGGGTGTAGCTCAGTTGGGAGAGCACCTGCTTTGCACGCAGGGGGTCGCAGGTTCAACTCCTGTCATCTCCACCATGCATAATATGCAGTTGTGAATAGGATATTTGACATTCTAATAGAGAACAATATTTCTGGCCTTCGGGTTAGAAAAAGATGAGAAAGGTCCCAAATCGTTTTTTAAACGGGTTAAGCCTGATGTAACTAGATCGTACAATCGCTGATGTTGAAGCTGAATAAGCTATG